>CAJJLI010000086.1 GCA_905192625.1 uncultured Clostridium sp.
CTCTTAAGATACCTATAGTATTACATTTCTTTTCCACTTTATACAAAGATGAAAAAGATTACGATAAGGTATTGCAATTTCTAAAACTAGTGCTATAATAGAATCATGATAATGATATCTATTATCAGTATCTTATGATTTGTTAAGAAAATAACGTATTATCTGAATAATAGAGAAGGAGTGAACACTCCAAGTACGGTGCATATTTTTTTGTAATATAATGTTAAAGTTTAAACAAAGAGTAAATAAATGGGCATACTCTATCGTGTGAAGTAAAGAAAGGAATGAAATATTATGAGTAAAGTATTATATATTAAAGCGAACATTAAACCAGAAGGTGAATCAAGAACTTTTCAAGTTTCTGACTATTTTGTAGAACAGTATCAAAAGGAACATCCACAAGATGAAATTGTTACATTAGACTTATATAAAGAAGAGATTGACTTTTTAAGACCAGAGGATCTAGGTAAAATCTATGGTCCAAAAGATGAGAGTAGTAAACAAAATCCAGTGCTAAAATATGCATATCAATTTGTAGAAGCAGATAAATATATTTTCGCTGCGCCTATGTGGAATTTAGGAGCACCGGCAATTATAAAAGCATACTTTGATTATGTTAGTGTAGCAGGTATTACTTTTAAGTATGGAGAATCTGGTCCAGTAGGATTATGTGAAGGTAAGAAGGCAGTTCACATTACATCAAGAGGTGGAGTATATGCTGGAACCTCAATTGAAATGGATGACCGATACTTAAGAACTATTTTGGGATTGTTTGGAGTAAAAGATGTAACTACGATTCCGGTAGAAGGCGTTGATATCCTTGGTATTGATGTTGTTGCCAAAGTGAATGAAGCAAAAGAAATTGCAAAAAATGTAGCAAGTGAGTTTTAAGATTTATAAGTTTTAATAGATATTAATAAATAGAAAGCTGAAGGCAAATTGTGATTATAAAAACTTTTTGTCATCAGCTTTTTTAACTGATCAGCTAGATGTATTATCACTTATTTAATTGAGTGTTGAGGGGGCTTTCCAAGGATTGATTTGTATCTACAAGAGCTGAATTTATAATAAATAAATATGAAATAAATATAAAAAAGTTATAATTTTTAGACAGTTCGGTTGTTTTCTTCTCTATTATGTGCTACAGTATAACTGCGACCTTGCAGATTAATTTTTTGTAAGATTACAAATAAATAGGAAGAAGGAGCAAAATTATGAGTGAAGAAAGAGAAATTGAAAAGATACAAAAGTTAGCACAGAAGAAAAAAACTGAAAAAATTGAGAAGTATCTAAAAGACAAGGATGTTGAAGTGGTGAAAGCGGCCATTGTTGCTTTGGGTGATATTCAGGATGAAACCGCGACTAATTTATTGAGTAAATTAATTGACCATGAGAATCCGGAAATTCGAAAAGTAGCTATTGCTGCTTTTGGAAAAGGAAAAACAGAACATGCAAAAACTTTCATACAGCAACTTTTAGCAAGTGAAAAGGATCAACAAGTCAAGGAAATTGCAATGAAAGTGTTGCATGAATTTGAGGTAGAATAACTACACTTAGGGTAATAAAACATAGAACATTAAGTAAAAAAAACAAGGCTATTGCAAAATTTCTTTGCAATAGCCTTGTTTATATTAATAACCTAAGCCTTCACCAACTAGGACAAGAATTAACCTAATGGTTAATAAAAGAAAAACATAAGGAACTATTCATCAACCCATTAGTAATTACTTTTTGTATTCACTTATGAATTTAATGACTTATGAGACTTTAATAGTTGTGGAACTTCATATGAAAGCATAGCAATCCAACCAATAAAACATGCAAAAGCGATTCCAGAAAAACCTAATCTTGGAGCTAATATATAAGCAAAAATTACACGAAAGAGCATTTGAACAAAAGTTGAATTAAGAGTCACTTTCATTTTTCCCATTCCTCTAAAATACCCTTGAATACCATTGGTAGCAGCAGGGAGTAAATAAAAGAATGCCATATACGTTAAATACACCACGCCCAAGCGTAAAGCAGAACTATCTGCATCCGGAATGAATAATTGTAAGACAGGCCTTGCGATAATTAATACGATGATACCTAGGCAGATGCTATAGGCATACTCCATAAGCATACCGATTCGAAACCCACTTTTGATACGTTCTTTATTCCCAGCCCCACGGTTTTGTGCGATAAAGGTAGTCATACTAGCAGCAATACTTTGTTGAGGTGTAAATGCAAAATCATCCACTCGATTTACTGCGTTAAATGCAGCGATACTTTGAATTCCCAGTGGATTTACGGCACCTTGAACTAAAACTTTACCAATATGTAGACAGGTTTGTTGCATAGCAGAAGCCCAACTATATTCTACTGTTATTTTTAATAAATGACGTTTTACAACAATATCTTTTGGTTTTAATTTTAAAATTGGAATCTTTCGGTATACATAAATTATACATAAAATAGCAGACACTGCTTCGGCAATAATTGTGGAGCAAGCCGCCCAGCGAATACCGAAATCAAAGATACCAATAAATATCAAATCCAGACTTATATTTAGGATAGAAGAGAGAATTAAAAAGATAATTGGTGTTTTTGAATCTCCCACACTTCGTAAACTTGCGGAATATATATTATAAAAAAATGTAAAGATAAGACCTGAAAATATTATTTGAAGATATACAGTTGCATCGCTTAATATTTCATCGGGTGTATTGAGTAAACTTAATAAAGGCCTTGCAAATAGAATGCATATTAAGCTACTAAGTACTGTGAAAACTGCTCCAATGACCATTGATGTAGAAACTTCATGCTTGAATGTTTCCATGTCTTTTTTTCCATAAAACTCACTAAGTAGGACGGAGGTACCAAGACATATACCAGCAATAAAGAAGATGACAATGTTCATTATTGGGTTTGCTGTACCAACAGCAGCAAGAGCATTTTCACCAAGAAATCGTCCTACGATAATGGAATCTGCGGCATTGTAAGTTAATTGAAACATATTACCGAGAAGGGTTGGAACTGCAAAACTAATCAAATGCTTAGGGATATTCCCCTGTGTTAAATCTTTCATGTTTGCGATACCTTTCTGTTTCTTCACTTGTATTTTGATAGAATATTGTAACAAAAATGTTTAAATGAAAGCATAATAAATATATCATATCCCTTATTAATTTATTCGTCAAGATAACTTCAATATACTGGTAATGGGCAATAGGGTAAGTGAAGTGATGATTTTTTTGGGTTTCATTGTAAATCTCCTTTAAAAATAATATAAAAAAAGCCGATGATATCTGCGTATTCTGCAGAAGTCATCAGCTATTAAGCGGTTTTGGCAATTGCCATGGGAGACATTCATTCCCGAGCAAATTTTATTATTAGTCGGAATTTGAGTAGTGTCAATGTAAAGAATTAATTAAAAATCATTTTAGACGTATATTGTTAGGAATGATATTCAGTGGTATACTTTTAACATAAGTATGAGTTATATCAATATAGACTTAAAAATAGAGAGGAATTAATTATATGAAAATAAAGTTTAACGAGGAACAACTTAAATTATTAAAAACATTAGATATTCCATATTCCGTTACTGGAGATTTGGATGATGGACAAATTTTAGATATGGATACCGTGGTAACGGACCATTTAATTGAAAACGGTATTGACGAAGACGAAAGCGTAAATGAAGTAGGCAAGCTATGTGAGAGCATATTAAAGATACTTGGTAATATTTAAAGAAGGGGGAAGGAAATATGCAATTTATTGAATATCCGAAATGTAGTACTTGTGTAAAAGCAAAAAAGTGGTTGGTGGAGAATCAGATTTCATATGAGGATCGTCATATTGTTACTGAGAATCCTAAAAAAGAAGAATTAAGAGAATGGATTTTAAAAAGTGGATATCCAATTAAAAAGTTTTTTAACACCAGTGGATTAAAATATAAGGAATTAAATCTAAAAGATAAGTTAGCCACAATGAATGACGATGAAAAAATTGATCTGTTAGCAAGTGATGGTATGTTAGTAAAACGCCCATTAATCATAGACAATGACTCCATTTTAGTAGGTTTTAAAGTTGCTGAATGGGAGCAGCATTTTAGAAAGGAGAAATAATGGAGGATAAAAGATTTGCAGTACTTATTGATGCAGATAACATATCTGCGAAGTACATTAAATATATTTTAGATGAGATTTCAAAATACGGTAGTGCAACTTATAAAAGAATCTATGGTGACTGGACAAAGAGTGAGGCAAATAGCTGGAAAGAAGTTTTGTTAGAAAATTCAATCGTTCCAATCCAGCAATATAGTTATACGACAGGTAAGAATGCAACAGATTCAGCAATGATCATTGATGCGATGGATATTTTATACTCCAATAAAGTAGAAGGCTTTTGTCTTGCATCCAGTGATAGCGATTTTACAAGATTAGCAATGAGATTACGTGAATCTGGAATGATGGTAATTGGTATGGGAGAGAAAAAAACACCAGAGCCCTTCCGTGCGTCGTGCGAACGTTTTACCTATTTAGACGTATTAGCTCAAGTGGATCAATCGGAAGGAGAATCAAATCCATCCATTGAAAATGAGACTACGGTAAGTATTCAAAGTATAGAAGCAACGATAATTAAAATTATCACAGAAAATGTAAACGACGGGCGTGAAACCGGAATCGGTGAGGTAGGTAGTCGTTTGGTAAAACTGTACCCTGACTTTGACGTGCGTAACTATGGCTATACAAAACTCTCTAAGTTTTTGGATAGCTTTGAATCGCTAAAGACAAGAATTACTGGTAGTACGATTACAGTTCATATTCGTGATAATGCGAATACAATGCAACTTATTGAACATGAAATACGATCAATTATAAAAGAAACTGGAAAGAAACGTATCAATATGGGAGAGTTAAATCAAAAACTAAGGATACGAATTCCAGAGTTTAACGTAAATAATTATGGATACACGAAGTTTTCTAAGTTTTTACTTGAGTTTCCAGCAATCCGAGTGATAGACAATCTTAAAGGGGGCGCCGCTCAGACGGTGGTTATAGAAGATGAATAAACTATTGTTGGTCGTTGATATGCAAAATGATTTTATTAATGGTAGTCTTGGGACCAAAGAAGCAGAAAAAATTGTTCCCAAGGTAGTTGATAAAATAAAAAAGTTTGATGGTCAAGTTATTTTTACAAGGGATACTCATACGGAAGAATACCTAAGTACGCAGGAAGGAAAGAAACTTCCGGTGGAGCATTGCATTCAGAATTCATTAGGTTGGCAATTATGCAATGAAATAAATGAAATTGCCCATGAGAAAGATTGTATGATTATTGATAAACCTAGCTTTGGTTCTTTGGAATTAGTAGATGTATTAAGAAAGATTAACATGACGCATCCAGTAGAGCAGATTGAAGTCATTGGATTGTGCACAGATATCTGTGTGATTTCTAACGCACTAATTTTAAAAGCAGCGTTTCCTGAATGTGAAATTATTGTTGATAGTAGTTGCTGTGCTGGTGTTACAATTGCAAGCCACAACAATGCACTAGAAGCGATGAAATTATGTCAAGTTAAGGTAATATAATAAAACGGAGGATAAGTATGGATTATATTTTAGAACAACTAAAACAACTAACAGCAATTGAAAGCCCAAGTGGTTTTACAAAACGTGTAGCCGAATACACAATGGAGCAATTTAAAGCGTTGGGTTATCAACCAGAGATGACAAAAAAGGGCTGTGTACTTGTTTCATTAGGTGGAGAGGGAGACCCATTGGTTCTTGCTGCTCATATTGATACCTTAGGTGCTATGGTTGCAGAAATAAAAGGGAATGGTAGACTTCGTTTAACGAACATAGGTGGCTTACAAGCAAACAATGTGGAAGCAGAAAATTGCACTATCTTTACACGTTTTGGGAATAAATACTCCGGAACAATGCAAATGAATGACCCATCGGTTCACGTAAATCGCGAATACTCGGAACAAAAACGTGATTACAAAAACATGGAAGTTGTTATTGATGAAAAGACATTTAGTAAAGATGAAACTGAAAAATTAGGAATTGCAGTAGGAGATTATGTTTGCTTTGATCCTCGCACTGTGATTACTGAAACAGGTTTTATTAAAAGTAGATTTTTAGATGATAAGCTAAGTGTTGCTATTTTACTTGGTTATGCAAAATATATAAAAGAGAATAATGTTGCTTTAAAACGTAAAGTTTATGCCTATATTACCGTATATGAGGAAGTAGGTCATGGCTGTGCGTCAGGTATACCTGAGGATGCGAATGAAATTATATCCGTAGATATGGGATGCGTTGGTGAAGGTTTAACTTGTAATGAATTTAAAGTATCAATTTGTGCAAAAGACTCCAGTGGACCATCAGATTACGAAGTAACAACAGCATTAATAAGCTGTGCAAAAGAACGTAATATTGATTATGCCATTGATATTTATCCTTTCTATGGATCAGATGCAGATGCAGCTTTAAGAGCAGGGTATGATTTAAAACATTCCCTCATCGGACCAGGAGTATATGCTTCTCATGGGTATGAACGTTCTCACAAAGATGGTGTTAAGAATACACTTGATTTATTAAAAGCTTATACACTAGTAGAAAAATAGAGTATAATACCTAACTTAGGAACATAAAAATTAGAACATAAAAAATAAGAACATTAGAAACATAAAAATAGGGGCATAAGAAATAGAACATAAAATATTAGAAACATAAAAATAGGAGCATAAGAAATAGAACATAACGTATTAGAAACATAAAAATAGGGCATAAGAAATAGAACATAAAATATTAGAAACATAAAAAATAGAAACAGAAAATAATTAGCAAGTACAAAACCTGTGCATCACATTGACACGGGTTCGTACTTGCTAATTATTTATTATAAAGGAAACGTAGGGAACCTCTAGTTTCGTAAAGCATATATTACTATATGGAGGGCGGCCTATGAACTATAGAAATTTATTTGACGGTGTAAATAATCCAATTCGGCTAGAAAATGGGAAATTACTAATTCCAATAAACTTTGATAACGGAGCTACTACACCACCCTTACGAAGTGCAGTAGCGACGATAAATGGAAATATAAAAAATTATGCATCGATTGGTCGAGGTGCAGGGCAAAAAGCGGATTATTGTACAACAAAGTTCGAAGAATCAAGAGATGATATTCTTGAGTTTTTTAATTTAAAAGAGACCACGAGTCACACGGTTGTGTTTGTAAAATCAACAACAGAGGGATTAAACCTACTGGCAAATGTATTGGTGAAAGATAAAAGAGAGCTAATATTAACTACTAGAATGGAGCACCATGCAAATGATATTCCTTGGAGATTTTGTGCTCGAGTAGATTATATCGAAGTGGATGCTCTTGGACGAATACATCTTGAAGACATTGAGCGAAAGCTTATGAGATACCGTGGTCAAGTGAAATATGTGTCTATTACTGCG
>CAJJLI010000087.1 GCA_905192625.1 uncultured Clostridium sp.
TATAAGACGTATAACCATCGAACATATCGCTTCTTTCTCTATATGCTTTTGAAACAGGCTTATTCATAATCATCGATATAGTAGCGTTGACCGCAGTAACTGCTACCGATAAAAGAATTAACCATGGATTGATTGTTACGATAATCCACATACCAGCAGCAAAATTGGCAAGACCATTTCCAATTACATAAACCCCATCAATAAAATTGACATCTAGAGTATTGCAATCGTTGGTTAACTTTGATATATAATTTGCTGTATTTTCTCTTTGGAATTCAGATACATTCTTACGAAAAACACGTCTTACATAGTAGCTCTTCATAAATAAATTGCCATCTCTACGATACCAGCCTTTTGTTAAAGCGGTAATAATTCCAATAGGAATCAAAAGACTTGCAAATAAGATTAATCCAGGTATTCTATCTTTTAGACCATTTAGGTCACCCACTAATGCAAAATCAAGCAGGCCCATCATTTTGACATATACCAGACCGTCAAAAAAAGTATAAAGTGCTGCAAATGCTAATGCAACAATCATCTGCGGTGTTGCTTTAAATACTCGCTTTAACATGTGATTGCCTCCCCTAAATAATCTTTTGCTATGTACTGATTTACTCTACCATTTTTTATTTCAAGAACATAATCATATTGTTCTGTGACCCCTTCATAATAACGATGACTGATAGCAATTACTGTCTGATCTAGGGATAAGAATAATTTCTCAATGTCTCTACCTAAGTCCTCATTTAAGCTTGAAGTGCCTTCATCAACAAATAAAATTTCTGCTTCTTTTGCTATGGCTCTTGCTATGGAAATCCTCTGACGTTGACCTCCAGATAAGTTCTTTCCGTTCTCCATTAATATCTCATTGATACCTCGTTCTTTTTCTGAGACTAAGATATCTAACCTACAGGCCTTCACCGCAAAATCAATTCTTTCTTCTGGGATGTCTTTGTATAAGGTTATGTTATTTCGAATGGAGTCCTCAAACAAAAATACATCCTGATAGATAAACGCCACTTTTTCTTGAAACTTCCTATCTTCAATGGTTTTATAATCAACTCCATCGGCTAAAATATTGCCTTCATAATTGTCATATGTTTTAGCAAGTAGGTTCATCAAAGTTGATTTCCCCGCACCACTGACACCTTTGATTAAATATTTTTTGCCTCTTTGAATTGTAAAATTGGCGTCTTTTAAAATCTCCGTATTTTCATATGCAAACTTTAAACTCTGTACTTTAATTTCTTTAAAATTAGAAAACTCACCTTTTTTATCATCACTTGCCTTTGCTTCATTCTTTTCATCACTCATCGTTATTTTTTCGTATATATGAATCGAAGCCTTGATTGTATTCCAAAGTGGAAATGCTTCAATTAAATTAAAACTCATAGCAGATGCAAGCTGGAACACAAAGGTAGCTTTTGCTAAGGAAATTCCGTTACGAAATCCTAGACATAAATAAATCATAACGCCACACATCGTAACATAACCAAGAATATTTATTAAATTTCTTTGTCCCTCGGAAAAGATGTTGAACCAATTCTTTTTGTTCTCCACTCGTTTTATGGAGTCTAGGCTCTTTTGGAGGAATTTATCCTCGATACGGTTTAGTTTCAAAATTTCCAAACCATTGAATGTATTCCCGATATCGGTAGTGAACTCTTCATTTAACGTTGAAACTTCACTCTGAAGTGTCACTGTTTTGTTCGAAAATAATCTTGAAATTCCATAAAGAATAACGGAAGATAATAACATTACCACTGCCAAAATGGGCTCTAAAAATACCAAACATAAAAAGCTTAATACAAACATACTTGTATTAATAAGAAAATTTAAGAGACTAATAAAAAATTTTGACTCAAAGGTATTAATATCATTAATTAAATTAGAGATATAAACTTCCTTCGACTTTTTTGAAAATTGTTTAAATGACATTCCAATGATTTTATCAAAGGCCTGCTTTCTGATATCTAAGATTGTATCCCTCATGTACCCAATTCGTAGCATACGTGAAATCACATAACTAAGAGCCATATAGATGCAACCTATGATAGTGATAATTACGACAAACTTATAGTTTTCCTTATCACTTTTTTCTACCGCACCAAGGATTAATGCAAACAACCCCATATTAATGAATCTCTCAATATTAAACATAAACGAAGCAATCAAATATTGAATGAACTTCGCCTTTCGTTTCCATAACAATTGTTTCATGGATATTCCATCCTTTTATAATTTTATCATTTATTCAAACTTTCGCCTATGATGACTTTGTGAACTTACTTTGGACATAAAATTGCAGTATATTGGAGAAAAACTTGTTGTTTAACGAGATTTGCTCGGTGTTCGAGCTTTTCTTCTCTGTTTCCTTCAATTTTATGCCATTCGTAACTTCTAAAGTAGGAATCGAAGCTAGAGATTAAAGTTATAATTATAGTAATTTCAAAACACATAATGCTGATTTTATCAAGTGTTTGAATACATTATTAAACTGCGAAGTTTGAGTCATTTATTCTTTCACAATCTGCTTACCATCGATAAAGGTATGTAATACTTTCGTTGAAGATTCAAATACATCTCCATCGGTAATGATAATATCTGCGTCCTTCCCAACTTCTAGAGAACCAACACGTTCTTCAATACCAATATGTTTTGCCGGATTGATTGTAATGGCTTGCAATGCTTGATGAGGATCCATCCCAGATTTAATTGCAAGACCAGCACATAATGCAAGGTACTTTTGAGGTGTCACCGGGCTGTCTGTAATAATTGACACTTGTAATCCAGCTCTTGCCAATATACCTGGTGTTTCAAATGTTTTATTTCGAACCTCGTACTTCGTTGCATGTCCAAAGGAAGGACCTACTGCTACTGGAACATTCTCTTTTACAAGCTCATCTACTATGAGATGTCCTTCGGTACAATGTTCAATTGTAAATTTTAGATTAAATTCTTTTGCAATGCGAATGGCTGTGAATATATCATCCGCACGATGTGCATGACATTTTAAAGGTATCTCTCTATTTAATACTGGCAAAAGGGCATCTAGTTTCATATTAAAAGCTGGCTTCTTACTTAGATCATCGCCAGCAGCCATAAGTTTTGCTTGGTATTCCCTTGCTTGAAATAAGATTTCTCGAAGTTTTGCTGCTGTGGACATTCTAGAACAATTGTTTTTGTCTTTATAACAACGTTTTGGATTCTCACCAAATGCACACTTCATTGCCACTTGTTCTTTAATAATCATGTCATCAACCCGTTTACCAGCCATTTTAATTGCTGTAAAAGTGCCTCCCAATACGTTTGAGCTACCTGGTCCAGTAGAAACCGTAGTTACACCACCAAGTGCAGCTTGATAAAAAGTTTCATCCAATGGATTGATACCATCAATCGCTCTTAAATGAGGAGTTAGTATATCATTTAACTCATTATAGTCCTGTCCTTCGAAACCAATTCCATACCCATCAAGCCCGATATGTCCATGGGCTTCTACTAAACCTGGGTATACATTAAGCCCTATTGCACTAATAAGTTCGACCTCACCATCCATAGTAATATTCTTTTCTATTTTCTTGATTTTACCATCCTCTATCAAAATATCTGCTATATAAGGTTCTTCTTGTATTGCATCAAAAATATGTCCACCTTTAATTAATAATCTCATCCTAACCTCTCAATCTGTTGTAAAGTACAACTTACCTTTGCGATTTGCTTTATTGCTTTAAACTTATAATTAATAAAATTATATTGAAGTTTTTGTCATTATACAAGTGTTAAATTTATTATTATGAAACTCTTTAATATTCCTATGCTTTACTACTCTGAAATTACAATTCTTAAACTATAAAGATCTCTCTACCCTATTCAAAGGATACTACTCCTCCTAAATTATAAAGACATAGTAATCTAGCTGACTTATCAAAACATAGTTAAATCGCTGATTTATTCAAAAGATTGACAAACTACGCAAAGCCTAATATAATTGATTTTGTATACTCTTTATTAATACATAAATGAAGAACGTATAAATAATAACTTTTATAGGAGATGATATTTTGGACCCCAGTGTCGCCACGCAATTAGGTTTTTTAATTATTTTATTACTGTTATCTGCTTTTTTCTCATCTGCAGAAACATCCCTTACGACCATCAATAAACTTCGTATACGTAGTTTAGTAGATGAAAATGTCCGAGGGGCAAAAATGGTTAGTCTCATTATTGAGGACCCATCAAAGATGTTAAGTGCCATACTTATTGGTAACAATATTGTTAACTTATCCGCTTCTGCACTTACAACTGCACTTGCCATCCGTTTATGGGGCAATGCTTTTGCCGGACTTGCAACTGGTATTTTAACACTTATTATTCTTATCTTTGGTGAGATAACTCCAAAAACAATAGCGACTATACATGCTGAAAAACTTGCACTTGCTTATGCACCAATTATTTATTTTTTAATTCAAGTACTTACTCCAGTAGTATACTTAATTAACAAGTTATCCTTAGTGCTATTAATGCTTATGAAAGTAGATCCAAACAAAAGGAATGCCATCATAACAGAGAATGAATTAAGACAATTCTTAGACGCTAGCCATGAGGAAGGTGTTATTGAAAGTGAAGAGAGAAAAATGATAACCAATGTAGTAGATTTCGGAGACGCTCTCGCAAAAGAAGTAATGGTACCACGTATCGACATGTCATTTGTAAATACGGATATGACATACCTTGAATTAATTGAGGCATTTCGAGTAGATAAATATTCTAGAATGCCTGTTTATGAGGAAACACGTGATAATATTATAGGTATCGTTAATTTAAAGGATCTCTTTTTCTTTCGTGGAGATGAATCTGAATTTAATATTAAAAACTTTTTACGTGAACCTTTTTTCACTTACGAATTTAAAAAAACATCGGAATTACTTAATGAAATGAGACGTGATTCTATACCTATGGCGATTGTACTTGATGAGTATGGTGCCACCGCAGGTCTTATTACCCTTGAGGACTTATTAGAAGAAATTGTTGGTGAAATTCGTGATGAATATGATGATGACGAAGTGGATTCAATTATTCCACTTGGTAACGATGAGTATCTAGCGGAAGGTACTGCTAAATTAGAAGATATCAATGATGCACTTGGTCTTTCTCTTGAATCAGAAGACTATGATTCTATTGCAGGCCATATTATTCACTTACTAGACCACTTACCAATCGAAGGTGAACAAATCACTGAAAATAACATTACATTTACTGTAAGAGCCGTTGATAAAAATAGAATTGATAAAGTTCATATCTTCGTTGACCATGAAGCTCGAAAAGCCTTGGACGAAGATTAACTTCTAAATATACGAATTATATAAAAATGCTGTCTTTCTAGATAAATCCCAAAGTAGAAATCTATCTAGAAAGGCAGCATTATTTCGTTTATCTTTTTTTGTATTATAAATGAAAAACTCTAGTCGCGATTGAAAAATATACTAAAATCGAACAAGTATCAACAATTGTAGTAATTAATGGAGCAGCCATCAAAGCAGGGTCTAACTTCAACTTTTTAGCTAGCAAAGGTAGCATGGATCCCATTAACTTTGACATCCAAACCGTTACCATAAGGGTTAAACCAAATACAATAGAAAGTTTTATTTCATGATACTGGATTAGGATACGTATACCATTAGCCACCGCTAAGGCAAATCCTACAAACAAAGCAACCAAACTTTCCTTTATTATGATACGTAAAAAGTCTTTCGTGCGAATCTCATCAATCGCCAAACCACGAATAATTAAAGTAGCACTTTGTGAACCACAATTACCACCAGTTCCCATTATCATAGGAATAAAGGATACTAGAATAGGTATCACTGCAAATGCATTTTCATACCTTGCAATCAATATTCCTGTTATTGTGGAAGATAACATTAAAATCAAAAGCCACATAATACGATTTTTAGCATGTTTAAAAACTGAAGTGTGGAAATACGTATCATCTGATGGATTCATCGCCGCCATCTTTTCAAAATCTTCTGTATTGGCATCTTGTAAAACATCGACAGCATCATCAATGGTTATGATACCTACCAAACGATCTTCTTGATCTACCACAGGCAACGCTAATAAATCGTACTTATCAAACTTTTTCGCAGCTTCTTCTTTGTCATCAAGTGTACTTACTTTAATTAAATTTGTATTCATAATATCTGCAATACAAGTTGACATATCTGCTAAAAGCAACTCTTTTACAGAGACAATCCCTTCTAGGTGTCTACTTTTATCCAGTACATAACAAGTATAGATTGTTTCTTTGTTTACACCTACTTTTCGAATACGTTCGAACGCCTCTTCCACAGTCATAGATGCTTTTAAATCAACAAATTCGATTGTCATTACACTACCAGCACTATGAGATGGATACTTTAAAAACTCATTGATCAATTGTCTTTGAGTTGGATCCGCTTGACGCAAGATTCTCTTAACAAGAATCGCTGGCATTTCACCAATTAATGCAATCGTATCATCTAAGAATAGTTTACTGGTAACTTCCTTTAACTCTTTGTCCGTCATTACATGGATTAAACGTTCCTGTAATTCAGGTTCCATAAAAGAAAATGTTTCAACAGCAGCATCTTTATTTAACAAACGATATACAACAAGCATATCCTTATCATCGATATCCTCTAATATTTGAGCTATATCTGCGCTATTGATAGTTTCAAGTAATTGCTTTAGCTCATTGTATTTTTTTTCTTCTAATAATTCTAAAATTTGAGTTTCCAAATCCTCGCCCTCCTATCCTTTTGTACGCATTATATTTATTTTTGTGTAGTATTTTGTAAATTAAAAACGACACTTTATATCCTTAATAAATACGTAGTCTATCATCCTTTATACTAGTTTATACAGATAATCGGGCATAAAACATTATAGGCAATTAATTTTCATTCCACTTAAAAAAAGACTCTATCTATTTTTCTATCTTTATCCTACTATTTAAGTGCTTTTAGAGAATCTTGAAAATGCATGCAGTTACTTACTATATACATTTTCAAGCTACGCCCTTTTGGTTTTATGCCGCTACTACTGCAACTGTCATCCATTTTCCTCACCTCTCTTTTTAATATTCTATGAATGCATTAGAAACTATAAAATAATTTCAAATTTATATTAATTTTACCTTCAAAAACAAAAAAACCTATCACTGAATCAACTACATCGGATAGCAAATTAATTGCATCTACACATACGTCAAGACAGTGATAGGTATTATTCTTATTCTCATATATTTCTATGATTTTTTTAAACAATCCTGCATAATTACCCACCGTCCAAGCTTTAGCATCGAAGGGCAATGAAATTGCATTAGATTATGCCTTGTGGCGACATAACCTGCTAACCAACTAATATTGT
>CAJJLI010000088.1 GCA_905192625.1 uncultured Clostridium sp.
ACTTATGCAGATGTATGCGTAACATCATCAAATGCAATCGATATTGTGTCAGCACTCCCTAATCAATACATTTATTTTATACCGGATGAAAATTTAGGCAGGTATATAGCATCCCAGGTGCCAGAGAAGACGTTTTTATTCAATGATGGATTCTGCCATGTTCATACTAGTATTTCCAAAGAAAATGTTTGCAACGCGAAAGCAGCAAAGCCAAAGGCAAAAGTATTGGTGCATCCTGAATGTAAATTAGAGATTCTTGAAATGGCAGATTACATAGGAAGTACATCAGGTATCATAGATTTTGCCACAAAATCGGATGCAGAAGAGTTTATTATTTGTACGGAGATGGGGATACTGTATGAACTTAGACAAAAAAATCCGAATAAAAGATTCTATTCGGTCGGCCATCGTCAATTTTGCCCCAATATGAAACGCATAACATTAGAGAAGGTTCGAGATGTCCTAGATTACTCTAAAAATCAAGTTGAAATCGAAGAGGAACTTCGCTGCAGGGCCAATGAACCATTAAAACGTATGTTAGAACTAGCAAAATAGCGTATAAAAAAATACCAAATTTAGAAGAACTGGATTGATTGGAAAAGGTAGCTATTACTAAGAGTGAATGGGTTTAAAGTATACTGGAACCATTGGTTGCAAGAAATGTAAGTTAATTAACTTTAATATAAAAAGAAAGTAAGATGAGATGAGCATGAAACGAAATGCAGATGTTGTGATTGTAGGAAGTGGAGTAGCAGGTTTGTATTGCGCCCTCAATCTTCCAAGGGATAAAAAAATTATAGTAGTGACGAAAGCAGATATAAAAAGTAGTGATTCTTATTTAGCACAGGGAGGAATCAGCGTTTTAAAAGATGACGAGGATTTTGAGTGCTATTTTGAGGATACGATGAAAGCAGGGCATTATGAGAATACCAAAGAATCGGTAGAAGTAATGATTCGTTCGTCAAGAGAAGTTATAAACGACTTGATATCAATTGGAGTAGAATTTAATAAAAAGGATGGAAAGCTTCAATATACAAGAGAAGGAGCACATCGTGTACCAAGGATTCTTTATCATAAGGATGTAACGGGGAAAGAAATCACAAGAAAATTAATAAATAAAGTTCGGCAACTTGATAATGTGACCCTCATTGAGCATTTTACTATGTTGGATATCCTAACGAAAGATAATGTCTGCTATGGTATACTAGGCGCTGAAGAAGGAAGGGGGATTGGGGTTATTGAGGCAAAATTTACTGTATTTGCTTGTGGTGGAATTGGCGGTATTTTTGATAACACTACAAATTATCCTCATTTGACGGGAGATGCTTTAGCAATAGCACTAAAACAAAACATAGAGACCGAACACATCAATTACATTCAGATACATCCTACAACACTATATACAATGGAACCAGGGAGAAGATTCTTAATTTCTGAATCGGTACGAGGGGAAGGTGCTCATCTTTATAATGCAAAAATGGAACGATTTGTGGATGAGCTATTACCAAGAGATGTATTATCAGAGAAAATTAAGATGCAAATGCAGATTGATGGGAGACCTTATGTATGGCTTTCTATGAAAGAAATGGACCCAGACGAAATAATGGGGCATTTCCCAAACATCTACAAACAATGTTTGGAAGAAGGATATGATGTGACGAAGGAATGCATTCCTGTAGTACCAAGCCAACATTATTTTATGGGGGGCATTAAAGTGGATATAAACAGTAAAACAAGCATGCAATGCCTATATGCTGTGGGTGAAATCAGCTGTAATGGAGTCCATGGTAAAAATCGTTTGGCTAGTAATTCGCTACTTGAAAGCTTGGTATTTTCAAAGCGTGCTGCCATCGACATAATGGGTGAATACAAAAAAGAGGAATTTTTAAATTTAAAATACATGGAAGATGTGGAAAGTCAGCATCACAGCATTGGCAAAGATCTGATAAATCTTATTGATTATGATGTATATGAAAATGTGGATAAACTATTGTCCTCATACAAAAACATGATTTTAGCGGAGATTGAAAAAGAAAGTATTTAACGTAAGAATTATCTCATTGGAAATAGAATCTTAACTTAATTAAGAGTGATGAGAATAGACGCCTATGAATGATACTATTAATTTTTATAGATAAGGTTTATATGTCTATGAAATTCATATAGATGCAAGATACATAAATGTATGAAGGGTTGGAACGGTGTAAAACGGCAATCAGTGTATGAAGAGTGGAAAGTTAAGTAGTTTATAAATATTACATTATATTATCTATGTATCGGAATGAGAGGTAAAATAAGGATGAATGACATATCAATGAAATTAAATATGGACCCATGGATTCTCCAGGCACTTAGGGAAGACATTGTGGATGAAGATATTACAACCAATGCGATTATACGTGAATATCAAGAAGGAGAAGTTGAGCTTATCTGTAAACAAGATGGGGTAGTAGCAGGTTTAGAGGTATTTCAACGAGTCTTTTTGCTATTAGACGCTAATACCTATGTAGAACTTAAAGCAAAGGATGGCGACCGCGTAAAACAAGGTGATTTGCTAGCAATTGTTCGTGGAGATATGCGTGTACTTCTCTCTGGAGAACGTACCGCACTAAACTTTTTACAACGAATGAGTGGAATTGCTACCTATACGGATACGATAGTAAAGCATTTAGAAGGAAGTAAAACAAAGTTGCTTGATACAAGAAAAACAACCCCGAACATGAGGATTTTTGAGAAATATGCGGTAAAGGTTGGCGGGGGATGCAATCATCGATTCAACTTATCAGATGGGATTTTAATCAAAGATAATCATATAGCAGCAGCTGGTGGCATTAAAAAAGCAGTTGCCATGGCAAAGGAATATGTCTCTTTTGTACGTAAAATTGAAGTTGAAGTAGAAACAATAGCGATGGTACAAGAAGCATTAGAGGCTGGGGCAGATATTATTATGCTTGATAATATGTCGCATGAGGATATGAAGCGTGCAGTTAAAATCATAGATGGACGTGCCTTGACGGAGTGTTCTGGAAATGTAACGAAAGACAATATTATTCATTATATAGACATCGGTGTGGACTTTATATCTAGTGGTGCATTAACACATTCTACACAAATCATGGACTTATCTATGAAAAATTTACACAAAACAAAATAACAACATATTTAACTCAACATATGTGAACAAAAATAAACAATATAACGCAAATCTGTGTATTTACACATTCGCTGTACAAGGTTAAAATGATTGTAACTAATTATAAACTAATCATGGGACTTCAAAATCATATGGCTTTCTAGAAGAAACATAAGACAAGACAGAAGGTAATTATTTATGTCTCAATAAGAAAGGATGGGTGTTTTATGGGAAAATTAAAACACAGAAGAACAATTAGTTTTATTACAATCATGTTAATGCTTGTTATGCTTTTGTTTACTAACACAAATGCAACAGCACAAAGTACAAATGAGTTTGATTCATTCGCCGCACAGAAAGAGTATCGATTAATTGGATACTACGCATCCTGGGCTGGTTATGCGAGAAATTTTGGTATTGATAAGGTGGACTATTCAAACCTTACACACCTAAATTTTGCTTTTGCAAATTTAAAGACCGATGGTACAGTGGTTGTAGGTGATCCTTGGATTGACTGCCAAATTACGTCCCTGTATCCAAGTGCAGGATTTACATGGGAAGATCAAAGCAACAATACTGCTGGTCACTTTGGTATGTTAAAAAAAATCAAAGAAAAATATCCAAATCTTAAAACGCTAATTTCAATTGGGGGATGGACGTGGTCAAATAACTTTTCAGATGTGGCAGCAGATCCAGTAAAACGAGAGAGAATGGCGAACTCAGCAGTGGAATTCATTTTAAAATATGGATTTGACGGTATTGATATTGATTGGGAATATCCAGTGGAAGGTGGAAATAATATACCTCATCGACCAAGTGATAAACAAAATTATGTAGAGTTGGTAAAAATCATTCGACAAAAGCTGGATGCCCAAAGTGCAAAAGATGGTAATACATATTTATTAACAATAGCATCCTCCGCGAATCAAAATTATGTGAACAACATGGATGTTACTGAAATGATGAAATACTTAGACTGGATTAATTTAATGACCTATGATTATCATGGAGGATTTGATCCTCAGACCAATCACAATTCTCCTTTATACTTAAATCCAAATGACACGACTGGTTCTATTTTTAGTATTGAGGCTACTGTTGATGCTTATATAAATGCAGGCGCAAATCCAAAGGATTTAAATTTAGGACTTCCTTACTACGGACGCGGTTGGATTAATGTCAATGCAAGTCCTGAAAATAGTCTATTTCAAAATGGAAGCGCAGCGACATTAGCTGGAACAGACCTAGGTACCTGGGAAGGATCGTCTTGGGATTATTGGGATATCATTGATAATTACATTGGTAAGAGAGGATATGTAAGGTATTGGGACGATACCGCAAAATGCCCTTATCTCTATAGTGAACAAACAAAAGTTTTTATTACATACGATGATAAAGAATCTTTAGGATATAAACTCGATTATATAAAGAGTAGGAATCTTGGGGGTGGAATGTTTTGGGAGTGTAGTGGAGATAAAGGAGGAGAACTATTAAGTTTCACTGCAAGTTCATTAGGAATAAACAATGCAGTTGTAACACCTACTCCAAGTATAACTCAGGCACCAACACCAACGACATTACCAACACCAACGACATTACCAACACCAACGATTACACAAGCACCAACACCGTCGATTACACAAGTGCCAACACCGTCGATTACACAAGCGCCAACACCAACGCCTACGGATAATACAATCGAAGCATGGAGTAATACGAAAACATATGTTGCTGGCGATGAAGTAGTATACAATGGTAATATATTTGAGGCGAAATGGTGGACACTTGGGGATGTCCCTGGAACTGCCGAATGGGGACCTTGGAAGTTGATCGGAGCATCAGGAAAAGAGTTAGTTTCAGCTGTAGTTAATGCAAATTATAATGATGCAAATAGTATAATAGATAAAGGAAGTGTAGCTGTTTCTTTAAATGACGAAACGATTCCTTTATGGGATAAGTCTACTACATATGTAACAGGAAACCAAGTAAGATACAATGGAGCTGTGTATGAGGCGAAATGGTGGACCTTAGGAGATACACCAAGTAGCATAGACTGGGGACCATGGAAATATATTCGTACGGTTGGAGAGGTGATACCAACACCGATACCGACACTCTCTCCAAGTCCGACACCATCACCTATAATTACACCATCGGTATCCCCTACACCGATTGTAACGGTAACACCAGCGCCTACAGTGCCACCTTCTGATTTACCAAAGTATGTTTTAACAGGATACTGGCAAAATTTTAATAATGGAGCAACTTCCTTAAAAATAAGCGACGTTCCTTCTACATATCAATTGATTTGTGTAGCATTTGCGGAGTCTACATCAACACTTGGGGAAGTCACATTTAAGTTAGATTCTGGTTTGAGCACTGCATTGGGAGGTTACACAGAAGAGGAGTTTATAAAGGACATAGCAGCTGCAAAGGTGAAAGGGCAGAAGGTTATTATATCCGTTGGTGGAGAAGTAGGTACGGTGAGTGTTGCAAACGATACACAAGCGAATATTTTTGCTAACAGTCTTTATAAACTAATTACGAAATACGGATTTGATGGGGTTGATATTGACCTAGAACATGGTATTAGTGCAACATATATGGAGAAAGCGCTGCGTAGCTTATATGATAAAGTTGGACCAAGTTTAATCATTACGATGGCACCACAAACAATTGATATGCAAAGCACAGGGTACGAGTATTTTAAATTGGCTTTGGCCATAAAAGATATTCTAACGATATGCAATACACAATACTACAATTCAGGAGCAATGCTAGGATATGATGGTAAAGTTTACTCACAGGGAACCGTTGACTTTTTAACAGCTCTTGCTACAATTCAACTTGAAAATGGATTACGACCAGACCAAGTAGGCCTTGGCCTTCCGGCTTCAATTAAGGGAGCTGGTGGTGGCTATGTTGATCCATCCATTGTAACATCAGCATTTAAGAGTCTCGTAACAGGTTCAAAAGCAGGTAATTTTGTGGCACCAAGAACATACCCTAGTTTGCGAGGTGTTATGACCCGGTCCATTAATTGGGATGCTCAGAATAATTACAAGTTTTCAAATGCTATTGCAGCATGTTTTGAAGAACTAAAATAGTAAAATAATTATAGTATTAACTAAATATAAATTGGAATTGTATCTTTAATGGTGCAAGTCCAATTTACGTTTGTATCATGTGTAAATAAATCACTAGCAATATTAGTATAACCTTCGTTTACTTTAACTAAGAGTAGTTAAAAGAAGAGTAGAAACTTTATACTCACTGTTACATTGTTAGAATGTACAAATATAAACAAGATAAGACAACAACAGGTATGTACAATGAGAAAACATCCAATTAGAATATTGATATCCAATGGAAACGTAAAAAACTAAAATTTATGGAAAGAGAGGAGATGTATTACTAGAAAACATTTCACAAATATCTAGAAGATACATCAAGAAGAAAGTGATACATACACAGGATGATAAAAAGTCTAAAGGAAACGAAATCGATTTTAATCATAGTGGGAGTGCTGTTTCGGTTATATGTGATGCATCAAAACTTCCTACTTATGTTTTGACGGGGTATTGGCAAAACTTTGATAATGGAGCAACTTGTTTAAAAATTAGTGACATTCCAACTACGTATCAATTGATATGTGTATCTTTTGCAGATTCAACAGCGATTGCAGGAGAAGTTACGTTCTCGTTAAACCCTAGTCTTAGTGAAGCCTTAGGAGGATATACAGAAGAGCAATTTATCCATGACATAGCAACTGCAAAAGCCAAAGGTCAAAAAGTAATTATATCCATAGGTGGAGAAATTGGTAATGTTAGTGTAACAAACGAAACAGAAGCAAACACCTTTGCAAATAGCATTTATAAATTGATACAAACCTTTGGTTTCCAAGGTGTAGATATCGATTTGGAACATGGTATCAATGCAACTTATATGGAAAAAGCACTTCGTTTATTACATAGTAAAGTTGGAGAAGAACTTATTATTACAACAGCTCCACAAACGTTAGATATGCAATCAATCGGATATGAGTATTTCAAGTTATCCTTGGCGATTCAAGATATACTAACCATATGCAATACGCAGTTTTATAATTCAGAACCTATGCAAGGACATGATAAAAAGGAATATTCCCAAGGTACTGCAGATTTTATAACAGCACTCGCTGCAATTCAGCTTGAACACAGATATCATTGCGCAAGTCTACAAGGATTACAAAGTTACGGCGACTGCAGAAC
>CAJJLI010000089.1 GCA_905192625.1 uncultured Clostridium sp.
TAGAAAAATACAGTAAGCCTGAGAATCTTGCTAAGCTTTTAGAAGAAGGGGACGAGTCCATTACTGCTGAGAGTTTAAAAGAGGAATGCGAAGCAGTTTATCAGGATATTGTAGAAATGAAGAAAGATGGAAATCTATTTACAGAGGACATCTATGAAGAGTACATTAGTGGATTTAAAAAACGAGAAACCGTAGTAAAAGCTCTTTGTTTGCATATTGCTCATGATTGTAATCTTGCTTGTCGCTATTGCTTTGCGGAAGAAGGAGAATATCACGGTAGACGTGCGTTAATGAGCTATGAAGTTGGAAAAGAGGCTCTTGACTTCTTAATTGCAAATTCCGGAAATCGTAAGAATCTAGAAGTGGATTTCTTTGGTGGAGAACCACTTATGAATTTCCAAGTTGTAAAAGATCTGGTTGCTTATGGTAGAGAACAAGAAAAAATTCATAATAAAAAATTCCGTTTTACATTAACTACAAACGGAGTATTACTAAATGATGACATCATGGAATTTGCCAACAAAGAAATGAGCAATGTGGTTTTAAGCATCGACGGAAGAAAAGAAGTGAATGATAAAATGCGCCCATTCCGTAACGGAGCAGGTAGTTATGACTTAATTATTCCTAAGTTTAAGAAATTTGCAGATAGTAGAAATCAAACAAATTATTATGTAAGAGGAACATTTACTCACAATAATTTAGATTTTGCAGAGGATGTTAAGCACTTAGCTGAATTAGGATTTAAGCAAATTTCTGTTGAACCAGTAGTAGCACAGCCAGAAGAAGAATATTCACTTAAAGTTGAAGATCTTTCAAAATGTATGGAGGAATATGATAAACTTGCTAAATACATTATTGAAACACGTAAAGAAGGAAAGTGGTTTAACTTTTTCCATTTTATGCTTGATTTAAGTGGTGGTCCTTGTGTAGCAAAACGTTTGTCCGGATGCGGTTCAGGAACGGAATATTTGGCAGTAACCCCATGGGGTGATTTATATCCATGCCATCAATTTGTTGGTGAGGAAGAATATTTACTTGGTAATGTTTACGAAGGCGTTAAAGCAACTGAAATTCGTGAAGAGTTTAAATGCAGCAATGTTTATTCAAAGAGTAAATGTAAAAACTGTTTTGCGAAGTTTTATTGCAGTGGTGGATGTGCTGCAAACGCATATAAATTCCATGGTGATATCAATGATGCATATGATATCGGTTGTGAACTTCAAAGAAAGCGTGTTGAATGTGCAATCATGATTAAAGCAGCGGAAGCTGAGTTAGGTCTTGAATAATTATTTTTAAGTATAAAAAAGCGAGCATGTATGATCTTAGGTAACTCTGATATATATGCTCTTTTTTTATTTCTAAGAAATACCGAGCTATTTTAAAGTGGAAAGTAATGAATTTTTTAGAAGCCTCATAGCGAATGGAAAAAAGTAATCATTTCCTGACAGCCCATTCGTTTAAGTATTTAAGGGGATTAGGAAAAAATTGAATTTGATTACTAAGTTGAAATAAAGGGTATTTCATGTTATCTTTAAATGTAGAATTGTGATATTTTATGTTAGATAATGAAGAATCTATGAAGTACAGATAGGATTGGTTGACTACACACAAATAGTGAGAAGTATAGAAAAATCAACAACCTTCCTAATTTTTTGTACTGGGTTTGTACAGATAGGAATAAATTATGAAAGAAAAATGGATTTTAGAAACGAAAAAGGCAGATTTTAATGCCATCGGTAAAAAATATAATATAAATCCTGTATTAGCCCGTATCATGGTGAATCGGGGAATTACACAGGAAGACCAAATTAGGAAGTATTTATATGGAAGTTATGAAGATATGCATAACCCAAGAGAAATGAAGGATCTAGAAAAATCGGTTGATATGCTTATCCATGCCATAAATGCTAAGGAATTAATAACCATTGCAACGGATTTTGATAACGATGGTTTATTGTCTGGGCATACCTTGCACACAGCTATTTTACGCATTGGCGGAAGGGCAAAAGTGGATGCTCCAAATAGAGTTTTAGAAGGCTATGGACTTAATCGTCGTATTGTTGACGACGCGCTTTTAGAAGGTAGTAAATTTATAATTACCTGTGACAATGGTATTGCTGCATTTGATGCAATTGAATATGCAAAGTCCTTAGGATTTACAGTGATTGTTACAGATCATCATGAGATACCGTTTGAAGAAGATGCACAGGGCATAAGGCATTTTTTATTGCCTAAGGCGGACGCAATTGTTAACCCGAAGCAAAGTGATTGCCAGTATCCATTCAAAGGCTTGTGTGGGGCTGGGGTGGTATTTAAACTAATACAAGTTCTATATGAGGAGTATGAAATTCCAAGGGAAGAATTATATGAGTTATTGGAATTTACAGCCATAGCGACTGTTGCAGATGTTATGGATTTGGTAGATGAAAATCGTATTATTGTTAAAAAAGGGCTGGAACGAATCAAGCATACAAAGAATCTCGGTTTGAATGCTCTCATTGAAGAAAATAAAATACAAAGTGATAAAATAAGTGCCTACCATATAGGGTTTATTATCGGGCCTTGTTTTAATGCTGCAGGAAGACTAGAAACTGTCCAACTGGCATTTGATCTATTACAGGCGAAAACAATAGAGGAAGCAAAGAAGCTTGCAGTGGAGCTAAAAGAACTAAATGACAGTAGAAAAGATCTTACACTAAAAGGAGTTGAACAAGCATTTGCATTGATCGATTCCACGGACTTGAAAAATGATAAAGTATTGTTAGTAAAACTAAAAGATACTCATGAAAGTTTGGTTGGTATTATTGCTGGTCGAGTGCGTGAAATGTATCATAAACCAGCAATCGTATTTACGGACGTAAAAGATGGTCTAAAAGGTTCGGGCAGATCCATAGAAGCCTATGATATGTTTGAAGAACTGACAAGATGCAAACATCTACTTACTAAATTCGGTGGTCATAAGATGGCAGCAGGTCTTTCTTTAAAAGAAGAGAATTTTGAAGAACTAAGAAGAAAATTAAATAAAGAAACTACATTAACAGACGAAGACTTCATTCCGCTCATTCGTATTGATGTTCCTATGCCAATTGGATATATTACTCAGAGATTTGTTGATGAACTAGAGTTATTGGAACCGTTTGGAAAGGGAAATTCGAAACCGATTTTTGCAGAACAGCATTTTACAATTTGTAGTGGCAAAATTCTCGGAAAAAACCAGAATGTATTGAAAATGATTGTAATGAATGCAGAAGGCTCAGTTATTGAGGCACTTTATTTTGGAGATATTGATGAGTTCAATACATTTTTGACCAATGAATTCGGAGAAGTGAATGTTTCTAATATGTACAAAGGTAGAAATTCAAACATCGACGTTGCGTTTACCTATTATCCAAGTATCAATGAATACATGGGAAATAAGACAACACAGATTATCATACAAAATTATTGCAGAATAAAGCGCTAAGAATATACAAAATCTAAAATGAATGATAAAATAATAATAGAATAATTCCTGTGTAAAAATATTTATCATTGTTTCTAGGGGTTATAAGAAACATATAGAGTAGAAACTACCCATAAAATTAAAGTGGTAGCTATAAGATTTTTTCATTGGAATCTTGACTGAATTAACATAGAAAGGTCTGCTTTTATAAAATATAGCAGTAAAAAGGGAAATTATGCAAGAAGAATTGATGAATAAAAATACCGATTTAAAAGAATTATTTGTGCAACAAAAGTATGAAGAAATGATTGAATTTTTAGATGCATTAACAAATGATGAAAAACTAGAATTGGTACATTTTAATATGGATGTTATTAACAAATATTATGATTCCGGGAAGTACGATTTAATAAGACAATATCTAACCTTTGTAGCATTTTGTAGTTTTATTTTTGAATATTGTGCGAAAAGCGGTCTATTAGAGGAGACAAAGGTAGAAGAGTGGAATACCTTATTTGCAAATATTTTTGAAATTGTGAAACGATAACATTTTATCTATTAGTTATAGAATGAAATGGATAAAAAAGAAGCGATATGGAGAGTGAATTGACCCAAAAAACTTAGATCTGAAAATCTAAGGATTGGGAGGTCAGTTTAATCTTTTCATATTGCTTCTTTTCTTATTTGACTAGAGAATGCGCGTGAATATTGATACAGCAGTGGAAGCTGCTACGTCTTAAAAATCTCAATTGTGTAAGAATATACGTGTAATTACAATGATTTAGTCGATACGACGAAGTAAATTGGAAGACAATAATGCAGGTCGTAATGCCATATACAAAATAACTGCTACAATAACAGCGGCAATTGCATTAACAAAGGTGGTACTTGCACCAATCTTAGCCCAAACAGAAGCAACGTCAGCGGGAATATTTAAAACATAACGTTTGTAAAAATAACCTACAAGTGGATCAGCAATGACGTTAAAGGCCATGCCACAGGTAGAAGATAAAATAGCGATACGAAGGATTTTCTTCTTATTGTGTTCTTTACTAATGTGAAACACTTTATGGGCAACAAAACCAACGATTAGACCGATACATAATTTTAAAATTAAAGTTTTCGGTGCGCTTGTCACATAGTCAGAGGTTAAGTCTGCTATGGTCATTCCTATGGAACCTGCAAGGCCTCCCCATAACCCACCGAGTAATAATGCTGCCAATACGCAGAAGGTGTTACCAATATGAAGTGCTGTTTTTTCAGTCCCCACTGGAATTGGTATTTTAAAATACTGAAATCCAATGTAGCAAAGAGCAGCAAGCAATGCGGCTTGAGTTATTGTAATGACACGGTCTGTTTGGGATATTTTTATTTCTTCGGTTTTCTTGGTGCTACGGTAGAAGCCCGTCACTATTAAAATGGCTCCTATGGTTAGGGCAATTAAACCATAGATAATTGTTGTATCTTTCGCAGTGACACCGCTTTCTACTTTACTTGAATAACCGTAAACGAGTAACGCAAAAGAGATAGCTGTGATAAGTAATCCAAGGATTACATTCCATTGTTTTTTTAAACGTTCTGTATTCATAATTCCCTCCTGGTAGTATGTAAAACTAGTATAATCGATAAAATGTAGATAGCTTTATCTGAAATTTTTGATAGACGTTGGAAATATAAGCTTAGCTAAGTTTCATTATCCGTATATTACCATTTAACTGGCAAGGGGGAAATGTCCAGTCGAGGAGTTTTTAACCATGCCAGATTATGTCGGTAGATGTGCAGTTTTTAAAGCTGTTAACGAGTCAATATATCATAATGATCATATAATCCGTGTGCACTTCAATGAAAATGTATTGGAAGGACAGTTTGCAAGTTGGAACGAAAAAGGGTGTATAAGGGATTCGTTTAAAATAAAAAAATGGCTGCCACAGCGATTTTTAATCGTTATGGGACAGCCATTTTAATTATATCTGTTTATTCTATAACCATTGTTTTTACATGTGTTAATGCACGAGAGATGGATGGAACAACTAGTAATATCACAGTTATAATTGCTTCTGGAATTATGTACATTCCATTGTAAGTTAAGGAGTAGACAGGGGCGCTCATTCCAGATCCTTCTGCGTAGGATGCAAAGAATATTAGGCCAGATAAAAAGGAGAAGAAATAACGTCCAAGAACTCCTGTGATATAACCTTTTATAAGTCCATTCTTTTTATTTGAAAAAATTCCTGACAAACCAAGTGCACCAAATGCAAGAGGGTAATCAACAATCATCTGCACTGGTGTATAGAATACTGGATCAATTACAAATTGTAATAAGCCGTATGCTATGGCAGTGATTACACCAATTTTTGCACCATACCAGTAACCAATCAATGTAATAAAAAACATACTAAATAAAGTGATAGAACCACCCATTGGTAATTCTAAGAATTTAAAGAAAGAAGTTACTAAGCTTAATGCCATAGCAAGTGCAGAAAACACAAGCTGTTTTGTAGAATAAGTTAGTGCTTTTTCTTTTTTCGGGCGTAATAATATTGCAACTACAATTAATACGATAATTGCTGCGATAACAGTCATTAC
Organism: uncultured Clostridium sp.; assembly: GCA_905192625.1. Taxonomy (GTDB): domain Bacteria; phylum Bacillota; class Clostridia; order Lachnospirales; family Lachnospiraceae; genus Lachnoclostridium. The sequence continues at coordinate 6,029 of CAJJLI010000089.1, forward strand.
ACCACTTGTTGTTAGTTGAAATACATTTTCATCCCAACTATTTGTTGTTGCTTTCGCTAGAAAATCAAACATAAAAAAATCCTCCTTATGATTTTAGCATAGGAGGGAACCACGATAATAGCTTCCTTCCGCCGGTATTAACCGGATCAAGTCATGAGGGTCAGTACTTATACACATAGGTATTGTACTTCTCAGCGTGGAGCTCCCCTAGCACTTTTAGTATAGCCAATATAATTAAAAAGTCAACCAGTATTTGTATCTGCAGAAATAATTACGTGTGTTCTAATTTATGATTCTAGGCAAAATATGCTTGTATTTCATTCTTTTATTCAATATAATTAGATAGGTTAAACTATCATAAATCATAGTAAATATCCAAATTAAGGGTGGGAAATATGAATTTATGACGATATAATCAGTAGATGTGAAAACTTATAAAATATTAGTAACATTATTTGGAAGAATTGTTAATAAAAAGATTGTAAATGTGCTAGAAATGAACTAGTAATAGATAATTTAAATTTCTTTTTAACATAGACAGGAGGAGATATGAGAAATATTCAATTAGTAATAGAATATGATGGATCAAGATACGATGGGTGGCAAAAACAAATTGGAAATCCTAAAAGTGTGACGATTCAAGACAAAATAGAAGAAGTATTAAGTCGTATGGAAAATGAAAAAATAGAGGTATGTGGTGCAGCTAGAACAGAAGCAGGTGTTCATGCATATCGTCAGATTGCCAATTTTCATACAAACACAGATTTAAAGGTTTATGAAATTAAACATTACTTAAATCGATTTTTGCCGAGAGACATCGCGGTTTTAGAGGCACTGGAAGTTCCGGAACGTTTTCATGCAAGTTTTAATGCGAAATCATTTGTTTATGAATATAAAATTTCCACTGGAGAAGTGCCTTCTGTATTTGATCGAAAATATAATTATTATTGCTTTAAGCGTCTTGACATTGGTAAGATGCAAAAAGCAGCAAAATATTTTGTTGGGAATCATGATTTTAAAGCGCTATCGGATAATAAGCGAATGAAAAAATCTACGACTCGAACTATTTATGATATTGATATCTATGGGGACAACAAAGAAACTGTAATTACTGTAAAGGGAGATGATTTTTGGCCACATATGGTACGAATTTTAGTTGGAACCTTGATGGAAGTGGGACTTGGAAATTCTGAACCAAGCGATATGGAAGAAATCATTCAAAGTAAAAATAGAGATCTTGCTGGGCCAACTGCAGAAGCAAAAGGGCTGTTTTTAGTAGATGTTCTTTATGAATAA
>CAJJLI010000090.1 GCA_905192625.1 uncultured Clostridium sp.
ACCATTACGATTATTTGCATAAATCTTTATTTCAGCGGTATATAGTTCGTTTCCTTTTTTATCTTCTGAAATATCCCATTCCGCGTCAATTAACCTTGCACGTTCTTCTTCTGATAGATTAATAATATTAATGCAATCGGTACGATGCACAGATACACCTCTACCTCTTGTTACAAAACCAATGATTTCATCCCCTGGAACTGGAGAACAGCATTTTGAAAAATGAACGGCAACATCATGGATTCCTTGTACTACAATTCCACCCTTTGATTTAACAATCGCTGGACGATCCATTCTAACTTCTGCAATTGCATCGAGTACCTTTTCATCCGTAATTTCTTTACGATGCTTTTTCGTGTATTCTTCTTGTAGTTTGTTTACTACCTGACCTTCTTTTAAGCCACCATGTCCGACAGCAGCATAGATTGAATCCCAATCCCTAAAACCATATTTACGCATACAAGCTTCCATAAACTCAGGTTTTAATAGATCACTTAAAACGATTGCTTTTGTCTTACAGTACGCAACCATCATTTCTTTGCCACGAATGATGTTATCTTCTTTGAGCTCTGTTTTAAACCATTGATTTATTTTATTCTTTGCCTGTGTACTCTTTACAAGATTTAACCAGTCTCTACTAGGTCCTTTCGAGTTTTGTGAGGTAATAATTTCAATTCGATCCCCATTTTGTATCACATAGTCAATGGTTACAAGTTTTCCATTTACTCTTGCACCGACCATTTTATTTCCTACTGCGCTATGGATGCTATATGCAAAATCAACTGGGTTGGATCCTGCTGGTAGATTTTTAACATCACCTTTAGGAGTGAAACAATATACACTATCTGAAAACAAATCGAGGTCATTTTTTAATAAGCTTAAAAATTCTTTATTGTCCGACAAATCACGTTGCCATTCAAGAATTTGTCTTAACCATGTAAGTTTTGCCTCTTCTGTATCTTGTGTATGTTTACCATCCTGTGATTCTTTGTACTTCCAGTGAGCTGCGATACCAAATTCTGCAGTGCGATGCATTTCAAAGGTTCGTATCTGTATTTCAAAGGGTTGACCTTGTGGTCCAATGAGCGTTGTATGCAAGGATTGATACATATTTGGTTTAGGCATTGCAATATAATCTTTAAAACGCCCTGGTATTGGCTTATACATCTCATGAATTACACCCAGTGCAGCATAACAATCCTTTACTGTATCCACAAGAATCCGTACTGCAAATAGGTCAAATATTTGCTCTAAAGTCTTATTTTGATTGACCATTTTTTTATAAATACTAAAAAAATGTTTTATTCTTCCATCAATTTTTGCTGTAATTCCTGTCTGCTCTATATGTTCGCTAACATCTTTTACAACATTAGCTATAAATTCTTCTCGTTCCTCTTTCTTTGAGGAAATTTTTTCTGCTAAATCTTTATACACCTCAGGTTCTAAATATTTTAATGACAAATCATCTAGCTCAATCTTTATCTTAGAAATTCCTAGGCGCTGTGCGATTGGAGCATAGATATCCATTGTTTCTCTGGATTTTTCTATTTGCTTAATTGGAGTCTGATACTGCATCGTTCTCATATTATGCAAACGGTCTGCTAACTTTATTAATATAACGCGAATGTCTTTCGCCATTGCCAAAAACATCTTACGTAAATTCTCAGCTTGAATTTCAACTTTGTCTTTTGAATAGCTTAATTGCGTTAATTTCGTAACTCCGTCTACCAATAGAGCAACCTCTTCACCAAACTGTTCCGCCAATTCACTTACGGTTAAGATAGTATCCTCAACAACATCATGGAGGATTCCCGCAATTATTGTTTCTTTATCAAGTTCTAGCTCTGCAAGTATAATAGCTACGCAAAGTGGGTGAATGATATAAGGTTCGCCTGACTTTCTCTTTTGGTCTTTATGAGCTTTGAGCGCAACTCCATAAGCCTTCTCAATCATGGACAAATCAGTAGAAGGATGATAACTACGTATCGTATTCAATAAATCCTGAAACAAATCCTCTGGGCTCGTAAAATCTGCCGGAGTATGTGCAGTAACTTTTTTGGTACGTTCGTATGATATTTTTTGTTTATCCAAAGACCCCTCATGGTTAAGAAGTGGTTGTGGATTTTTTAACTGTTCGGAGACTATTTTTTGTATGTTGTCCATGAAAACCATTCCTTTCCTTACGCTTCGCTTTCACTTGTTTCTTAAGTTTATCTTTTTATTATAATAAGAAGCAACAAAAAAATCAATCTTTTTGGCTTTATGATAGAAAACACTCATATAATTATATTATTTTAAGCTCGAATTGTGATTCTATTGTATATAAAAGCTAACATTTTGCCAAGACATTTCACAAAAAGGCTATTTAAAACGCAAAAAGTTCGCGTTATAAACAGCCACACTTCGTTTCACTATATCGTTCTTACTTAATTTCCCTCATATTTTATAACAGATTCTACAGAATATCCTTTTAACTTATCTCTTCCGTTTAACCCCTCAAGCTCCATTAAGAAAGCAATTTTCACAACTTCTCCACCCAATTGTTCAATTAACTTAATGATTGCTTCTATTGTTCCACCTGTTGCAATCAAGTCATCAATGATAACTACTTTTTGTCCTGGTTTGATTGCATCTTTATGAATTTGTATTACTGCAGTACCATATTCAAGATCATATTCACATTCAATTGTCTCACATGGTAGCTTTCCTTTTTTACGTACCGGTATAAATCCTTTATTTAAATTATAAGCGATTGGCACACCAAAGATAAATCCTCTAGATTCTGGGCCAACTACCAAGTCAAAATCGATGTCTTTCACTAAATCTTGCATCTGGTCAATTGCCATTCTTAAGCCATCTTTATCTTGTAAAACACTAGTAACATCACGAAAGATAATACCTTCCTCTGGGAAATTCGGAATACTTCTTACATATTCTTCTAATTTTTTCATTTGGTACACCAAACCTTTCTACAATAACTTACATAGGCTATTACAAATCAAATTGTATGTTTGAATGATATTATTTCTATAAAGCCCAAAATATTTCTTAAATCAACTTTAGTATTATATCACTAAGTATAACAAATGGTAAAGATTTTTATGTTAATTACCATAAACTTAATGAAAAAAGCTGCCACAAGTTAGATTTGTTGATAAAAATCTATTTTGTAACAGCCTAGTTCATAAGCTATTTATTTTTTTAAATCATTATAACTTTCAAGTAGTGAATTAATTTCTTCTTTGTCTAGTTTTTTAAAGAATTCATTTCTATCATCTTTAATAACAATAGGCTTCTTATGATTATACTTAAACGCTGTTTTTAAATCGCTTTCTTTGTATATGAAGTTCTCCGATATACTCTTCCAAGCCTCTTCTCCCTTGTTCGTATTAATCATTAATACACTAGTTCCTTTGTTATCAAACATCTCCGGATCAGAGTGTTGAATTCCCCAGAAATCACCCATTGTAATGTCGCCTACACGATTTTTATATACAAATGAACAATTTCCACAGCCAGGTCTTGCAATAATATCTTTAGCAAAGCTTCGATAATAATTATTTCTTCTTGCATTCACCTTTAAAGGCTCTCTATCCTTAAATTCTACTACAATACTATTGTTCTGTGCTAGCCAACCAGCACTCTTGTCACGGAATCTAAAATTAGTTACCTCCGAATTGAACTTGTTGCCTAGATACTCAACATACTTACGGAACACCTTTGGCGATGGAGATGCATGGCATAAAATCTCACTTATTAAAAGATTCTCATAAGGCTTACGCAAATATGCCTTCAACGCTGCAGCTTCACAAGGCAAACCAGAATATAATACAAACTTTCCTTCATTTAAAAGTTCTTTGATTTTTGGAAATACTCCACTAAAATCACTTTTTGCATACTTTGCCCCATAAAAGGCTTGGCAATCTTCTAAATTGTCTGCTATTGCTGATACTACTTGCATGTTGCTGTCATATTTTACGCCGACTACATAACCTTGTTTTTCATTGATTGCATATTTAACAAGCTCAGGGAATATAGCGCCCGAAGAACTTTTTAGACGAACTTCTTCATCTTTATTGATTGCAGCTAAGATCTTAGGATATTTTTCTTCATATGTTATTGTCTGTGGGTTTTCTTTTTTCACACAAACCTTAGCACATAGATTACATTGGATACATTTATCCGGATCCACAACTGGGTATAAAAATCCTTCGATATCTTCTTTCATCGTAATGGCATCTTTTGGACAAACTTCTTTACACGCAGAACATCCACAACATTCCGATTTTAAGATATTGGTTGGACAATCCACCATCGCATTGGATTGATCTATATTAAGCTTTGTTTTTATGTCTGCAATAATACTTTTACGATATTCCTGAATTGCCATTCGAAATGCTGGTTTATTGTGTAACGCAAAATTAGCCTCTCCCTGATATGCTTCTACCGTAGGAATGAGGTGACTGCTTAACTTTAATTTTTTTAAAAGTTGTTCTATTTCTGCATTGTTACCAATCGTAACAAAATCTTTTTCATGTAAAAATGCCATATACGTTCCCGCCAACGTGTCCGTAATCACTAATTCCGCCTGCCACACATATCCGATGTAGCTCTCGATTTCGTTCTCTTGAAACGTAGCGATGGTCTTATTTATTTTAACATCTGATTCATTGCGTACAATTACTAATCCTTTTTCTTTCGCAATCTTTTCAATGAAATCTTTCACCTTAGAATTCATTTGCTCTACATCAACAAATAAATATTTTTGAGTAGTTTTTGGCTTAAGGGCCAATTCATGATATACCTTCTGATTTATTAATAAAGCGGCATCGTTCACATAGAAAACTCCCGGATATGCATCCTTGGAACCTTGTTCCAATGCATCCCATACTTTTTTCTCATATGCCATATAATAATCTAAATGCTGATATACTCCTAAATCGCCTTTTTCATCTTGATTCCCTTCAACAATAGAGAAACGAGAATCAATAAAATCAGGTATTTGCTTGGAGACAGGTGCTTCTACTATCGTATGTTCAGTCTTAGAAAAAATCCCTTTGAATCGATTGCCAATTCCAGTTTTTTGCTCAGGTCGTACCTCTTTTTTTACTTCTTCTAAGCGATGATTCACAACAACCGATACTGCCTCAAACTCCTTAACAATTTTGTTTAATGCCCAGGTCTTTATGAGAGCTTCTCGCCCCATGTTTTTTACATCCGTTATAAATCCTACTTTCATGTCAACCTCTTTCTGAATACTCTCTTATTACTTTCCATACCCCATGGTTTAGGGATCTTCTCCCTAATAGAGTAATTGTATACTATTTTAATAAAACTAGCAATAACCTCACTTGCTTTTTGTAATAATTTACAATTTCAGCGAAATTAGTATATCTCATTTTTACAAATCGATTTTATAATAAATGTTTGAATATGTCTATTCACTACTCCGCCATTTCATCTGTACTTTCTATTTAATATACGATATCCATAGAATACAAAAAGCTACCGTACAAATCTTTTACATATGTTCTTTATTTCCTATCGAATTTCAATAAAAAACCACATATAAAATATAATCTGCACGGCAGCTAATTCATTGGATACTTACACATTTTTTACTGTATAAGTACGATTTTCTACTTATATTAATATTATTTTCTTATCGTTAGTTTTGTTAATACTTTATCTTATTAATTAAATTGAAGCAATATCGATTAAAGTGAGGTTTTCATTATCTGCTGTTTCTAAACTTGTTAATAATGCATTTGCTGTATCTAATGAAGTTAAGCAAGGTACACCTGTTTCAATGGAAGTACGACGAATTAAGAAACCATCTCTTGATTTATCACGACCTTGTGTTGGAGTATCAATTACTAAGTCAATTTCATGGCCTAATAATAAATCCATAATCGTTGGTGCTTCCCCATCTAATTTGTTTACAGGGATAGCATTTACACCATTTTCACGCAATACTCTTGCAGTACTTCTTGTTGCATAAATTTCATAACCAAGTGCTTCAAATCTCTTACCTACACCAACTGCTTCTAATTTATCTGCATCTTTCACAGTAAGAATCATCTTCTTGTGTTTTGGAAGATTAATGCCTGAACCTAAGAATGCCTTATAAAGCGCTTCATTAAAGGTCTTTGCAATACCAAGGCACTCGCCAGTAGATTTCATTTCTGGTCCAAGGCCGATGTCAGCGCCACGTAATTTTTCAAAGGAGAATACAGGCATCTTAATTGCAATGTAATCTGCTTTTCTTGCAAGACCAGTACCATAACCTAAGTCTTTTACTTTTGCACCAAGAATTACTTTTGATGCTAAGTCAACGATTGGAATACCTGTAACCTTACTAATATATGGAACCGTACGAGAAGATCTTGGATTCACTTCGATTACATATACTTCATCGTTATATACAATGAACTGAATGTTAATTAAACCGATTACATTTAAGGACTTCGCTAATTTTCTTGTGTAATCTACGATTACATCTGAAATTTTATCGTTAACGTTTAGTGCTGGATATACGCTGATACTATCTCCTGAATGGATACCTGCTCTTTCCACATGTTCCATGATTCCAGGGATTAAGATATCTTCTCCATCACAAACTGCATCTACTTCTACTTCCTTGCCCATTAAGTACTTATCTACAAGGATTGGATGTTCTTGAACGTTACGGTTAATAACTTCCATAAATTCACGTACATCATCGTCACAGATAGCGATTTGCATACCTGCACCACCAAGTACATAGGATGGACGAACAAGTACTGGATATCCAAGTTCGTTTGCTGCAACAATTGCTTCTTCTGCTGTAAATACAGTCTTACCTGCAGGTCTTGGAATACAGCATTTTTCAAGGATTGCATCAAATAATTCTCTATCTTCTGCTGCGTCAACGTTTTCTGCAGAAGTACCTAAAATAGGCACGCCCATCTTTAATAAGGCTTCTGTTAATTTGATTGCAGTCTGTCCACCGAATTGTACAACCGCGCCATCTGGTTTTTCTAAGTCTACGATATTTTCAACATCTTCTGGTGTTAATGGCTCAAAGTAAAGTTTATCTGCAATATCAAAGTCAGTACTTACTGTCTCTGGGTTGTTATTTACAATAATAGTTTCATATCCAGAACGATGTAGAGACCAAGTAGAATGTACGGAACAGTAGTCAAACTCGATACCTTGACCGATACGAATTGGTCCAGACCCAAGTACAAGTACTTTTTTCTTTGTACGTGTTGCATCTACTTCGTTTTC
>CAJJLI010000091.1 GCA_905192625.1 uncultured Clostridium sp.
AAAATATTTAAAGGTGGTGTGGGGAATTGGATACAAAATCGAAAAGCAGTAGAATTATAGGGACGATTGTCGCCTGGATCTTAATACTTATAACAGCAGTCTGTGTTGTTAAAGCATATCCACTCGTATGGGAAAGAGATAAAGAAACAGAAGTAAACTTATATGAATCATATGATATGGTGGAATTACTTACTAAAATGAATTACGCATTTTATATGGATGTAGCAGAAGAACGAGCACAGAAAACACTTACACCAATGGAAGTGTTTGGAGTTGAGAAGAATTCAAATACTCAAGATAATAATAAACAAGACAATAATGCACAAAACAATAATGCACAAAACGATAATTCTCAAATAAATAACACGCAAAATAGTTCTGTGAATGACTATGAAGATGAATATGTATCGGAAGAAGAACGTCTATATGGAGAATATGCATCGGAAGAAGAAGGCCTATATGGAGAATATGAATATGAATATAATTACGTGCTTGATTATATGAATGAAAGGCTATCCTATTGGGAAAGACTCGTACGAAATAATGTAAATTTAGAATATGTAGTAGTAGATGACCTTACAAATAAAGTTGTAACTTCAAGTTCAGAGGAATTTGCTAAAATAGATTTATCAGCACTAGATTTATCAAACTATGCCTTTAGTTTAAAGGTTACGTATAATTCGTATGGGAAGGTTGAAGTAGGTAACGTAAATGGTGCAAATCAAAAACGTATATCGAATTTATTTTCAAATTACAATTATAGTGAATTTCTCTATGATGGATATGGTTACATTGATGATATTGTTAAAAATAACATTTCACTTTCTATGCCAGAAAATATGACGGTTATTTTTGCAGTTCCTGAAAATATAACAGTACGGGATGAGTTTTACTGGAGTATCTATGGAGACGACACGAATTATTTTATGAGTACAGGTTTCGTTTTTATTAGTATTGTAAGCATTGGTTTTATTATAGCATTAGGAATTATATTTACAATGATAAAACCACGGCAAATGGCAGAGGGACTATCCTCTAAAATACCTTTTGAAATTATTGTAATTGGAGCTTTTTGTTTGATTTTTCCAATAACAATATTGGGAGAGTTTGCATACGACTGGATTGGTGGATATAATGATATTACAATTTTAGAAAATTTAGCAGAGGCAGATAGATATTACGCTAATTTTGCAATTCATACCGTAGTATGGTTTCTTGTCTTAGGTGCTTTCTTTATGATGACATTGTCCTTGTTACAGGTTTTTGTAATCGGATTCAAGCGTTATTGTAAAGAAAAAGTATTAACAATCCGGTTTTGTTATTGGATAAAAGGTAGATGTGCAAAATTCTATCAAAAACTAATATCATTTGATTTATCGGATAGTACAAATCGTGTTGTATTTAAATTGGTTGCATGTAATTTTATAATACTATTAATTTTATGTAGTATATGGTTTTTTGGAATACCGATTCTCTTTATTTATTCTGTCATAATATTTGTTTTACTTGCAAGGTATCTTAATAATATAAAGGATAAGTATTCATATTTATTAAAAGCAACAAATCAGATGGCACAGGGCGATTTGGATGTAGAAATTGAAGAAGATTTAGGAGTATTTGAACCATTTAAAGACGAAATCAAAAAGATACAGTCAGGTTTTAAAAAGGCAGTGGATGAGGAAGTGAAAAGTCAAAAAATGAAAACAGAGTTAATCACAAATGTTTCTCATGATTTAAAGACACCTCTAACTGCTATTATCACATACATTGATTTGTTAAAAGATGACTCTATCACAAAAGAGGAAAGAGATTCTTATTTACAAACATTAGAACAAAAATCTTACCGTCTTAAGAATCTAATCGAGGATTTATTTGAAGTTAGCAAAGCAACAACAAATAATATTGAAGTTGTAAAAGAAGAAGTGGACATCGTTGCTCTTATAAAGCAAGTATTATTTGAGTTAAAAGATCAGTTAGAAACAGCAAAGATAGAAGTACGTACGCACTTACCAGAAGATAAAGTGATATTAACTTTGGATGGCCAAAAGACATATCGTATCTTTGATAATTTGCTTGTTAATATCAGTAAATATGCATTAGCAAATACTAGAGCTTATGTGGATTTAGAGGAAAAGGAAGAACAGGTTATTGTAACTGTAAAAAATATTTCAGCAACGGAACTTGATTTCCTATCCGAGGACATTACTGATAGATTTGTTCGAGGAGATAAAGCAAGAACAACGGAAGGATCTGGGCTTGGCTTAGCTATTGTAAAGAGCTTTATGGAATTGCAAGGTGGAGATTTTTCGATTGTAGTAGATGGAGATTTATTTAAGGCAATCCTATTATTTCGAAGATAAAAATGGCAATGAATTCACGATTATGGTATAATAAAGGCAATGTGAAGTTTAATAGCTTATTGATACCAATAAAGTAGAACATAAATGATGTTGGTTCAGGTTCTGAAATCAAAATCGTGTATTTTCAAGCTAGCGGAAAAGCGATTGTAGCAACAAGAGTGTGAATAGTTTTATATTCATGATATCATATATAATAAAAACTTCGCGTGTAGTGTGAATCTACTACTGCGGAGTTTTTTATTTTGAATTCATTAAAGAGGCTTTCAGCTTTTCTTAATCAGAAAATTGACTGCCCCTTATAACAAGGCGTTTGGGAATCAAAAGAAATACTACATAGTGGTAATAAGGATATTAATAAGTAACATAAACGGATAGAGAACATCCACTAAAATTTTAAGTATTATAAAGGAGTGTTAATCATGTTTGAACAAGATTATATTATGAGACTTATTCGTGAAATGGTAAGAACTATGGCGAAACTAGTTTTTAAAGTAGATATTGATGATCCAAAACAAATTGATTTTGAGAATGAAGACTTAGAAGAAGAATATTATAATCTAATAACTATGATTAATTCAGGTATGGTAAATGAAGCAGAAAATATGCTTCTAGATCAACTTGATTTATCGAATAAGAAATCATTTGAAATGTCTCTTATGTTTTATTCTTATTTAAACGAAAAGAATGATGATTTTCTTGAAACACACAATTATTCAAGAAAAGAAGTTGTTGATGGAATAAAAAACGTATGTGATAAATTCGGTTATAGTGGTTTTACAGAATCATTTCTTGGTGATATGCTTCCGTAATTCTTATGAAATACTATATTTAGGAAACTCTATTTAATAACAGAATTTATACACAATAAAAATACGATAATAAGTGGGTTGTAGCAAAATAGTTCTTGCTATTTTGTAACAGCCCAAATTTAATGTAAAGGAATTGAAAAATGGCTTGGAGTAAAACAAAACAACAATTAGAAAGTTTTTTATGCGAATCATTAAAAAAGAGAGTTGAATACCGCGCAACAGCATATCGCTACTCTCCTGATAAATCAGGAAAATGCTACATAACAGTAGATAAAAAAGAAGTATTTGATATGAATGAGCAAAAAGCTCATGTAAAGTGGTTTAAATCGGAGCAAGAGATTAAGAATGATACAAGTATATTTCTACCAATCAATGAGGATGATATGAAAGCGGTACGTGAAGAGGGAGGAAATAAAATACCAGAAGAACGTATCAAAGTAATTGCACGAAATAAAAAGATAGCTGTTTATGCAAAGAAAACGATGGACGCCCAAACGTTATTAAGCAAGTCTGATTTTTATACAATGGCAAATACGTATTTATCAAGTAATGTGAACCAGTGTCTGTCCTCTGAGGATATTCTTCTTAATGTATTGGCGCTGATTGATCGAAGGGTTGGTAAAAAGCGACTAAGAGATATGCGGGACGTAATTTCATTAAAACATCCGATTGTTCAGTATTTCTATAATATACGTTGTGAGGTAGAAGGAATTCGATAGAAGTCTATAAAGAGACCGTAAGTTTAGGCTATCCAAATAACTATTTGCAAAACAGAGAAATGTATGCGAACTTTAAAGGATGGAAATAGTATTAACATTGTGTTTATAGGAATCTGCGATAACTTTTGAAACAGGCAATATGAGAAAGGAAGGCCATTTTATATCGATTGAAGAATTTCATTGTCAATTGTATTTGCCATAAAAACAACATATATTACCTGTAAAATTATTTATAAAATTGGAATAATTTATCTATGAACAAAAACAGGGGAGGAAATGATATGGATAAGACACAAAAGGGTGCAAACATAACAAAAATTATAGTTGCTTTTATGGCAATGATTCTGTTTCTTAGTATTTATTGCATACCAGAAAAGACGGTGTTTGCGTCAGATTTAATGATTGGATTCCAAAATCCAGAAGATATTATTATTACGACACCAAAGAATAATTTTTCCACAAAAGCTAGCAAAATAAGCATTTTAGGCGCAAGTGATTATAATTATCCACTTTACCTAAATGGGATGGAAGTTGAAACTACCTTGTACGGTTTCTTTACCGTTTACGTTGATCTAGAAGTTGGTAAGAATGAATTTGTGTTTGAGAACAATGGAAAGTTAAAGACGATTACAATAACGAGAAATAAAACAACGACAAGTTCATCCAATTCATCCAGTGGCTCCTCTGGTGGAACTACTACAAAGCCAAAAGAGACGTATAAGAAGTATGAAACAGAGGTATATGGTGTTGTAACATCGAATTATACAATGCCAAGGACGAAAATAACTGCAACGGATTTATCACTACATCCTATAACCAAAGGTACAACCCTTCGCATCCTAGGAGAGGATGGGAGCTATTACAAGATCGTTGATGGTACGTTTATAAGTAAATCAAGTGTGAAAGTATATAAAAAAGCACTGGAAAATAATAAAATTATTAAGGCTGTAGTGACAGATAATAAGAAGTCAAATGTAATTGTTACAAAATTTAGCATGAATATTAATGCGATGTACGATGTAACAATGGGTGAAAAAACAATTGATTTGACACTTTATGATACCATTTCAGTAAAGAAAGCAGCACTTGCTACAAACGATACGGTTCGGTCGGTGGTAGCAAGTGTTGATAAAAAAAATAAAACAGTTACGTATCGCTATTTCTTATATGATGACGCTACAGTTTGTGGTTATGATGTTTACTTTAGTGATGGTGTAATGTTCTTTGAACTTAAAAAAGCACCACATTTAAAATACGAAGGCTCTCTTGAAGGGGCAGTGATATATCTGGATGCCGGTCATGGAGATACAGATAATGGTGCTCTTGGTCCGTTATCAACCTTAGGACCAATGGAAAAAGACATCAATCTTGCAATTACTTTGTATACCAAAGATTATCTAGAGACACTTGGTGCTAGTGTAGTATTAACAAGAAGTGATGACACCTTTTATAGTTTATCGGATCGTGTTGCAGGAATTCGGAGTGTAAAACCCGATCTATCGGTATCTATCCATGGTAATTCTTTGGATTCAACCTCAGATTATTCTAAATCCAGTGGTTTTTTAACTTACTATAGTTATAATTTACTGCAGGACGTACCATTTAAAATCAATGAAAGTATCGCAAATGCTTTGGAATTTTCGGTTAGAGATCCAAGAGGCAGTAGTTTGTCATTGACAAGACTTACGACTTGCCCAGCAATTTTATTGGAAACGAAATTTTTATCAAATCCAGAAGACTATGAGTATTTAATACATGATGCAAACCAGCAACTTTTTGCTGAAGCAATCGGAAATGCCATTAGGGATTATATCGAAGGGATTGCAGTGTATGAGGGGCAAACTGTTATGCATACCGTATTAAAGGGAGAAACCCTATCAGCAATTGCTAGGAATTACAATGTCTCGGTAAATGATATTCTTAAACTGAATAAAATTGATGATGTAAATCATATTCTATCAGGACAAAAGATAAAGATTCCACGTAATTAAGATTTACGATTCGAGTGTTAAAACTACAAAATAAGTATTTGCATGAATTAAGATAAATTAATTCATTGGCAAAGCAAGTAGTAGTTTTGACACTCGAATTGTCTTGGGTTAAATACTAACTTTTTGGGTTTTGAATTTAATATAGAAGTTTATTATGAATAAGGTATCTACAATAATAAAAAGCTTAACACATTCTTTTCAATATGTACGAATATTATTGGAAAAGTATAATAAAATGAAATGAGATGAAAAAAATGGGATGAGTTTTTGAAGAAAGAAAAACAATGGAAGTTTTTGATTGTTTCCTTGCTTTTTGCGATAACAGCATATTATTTTAGAGGTCTTGAAACGAGAGTGAATGCGATTGCGTGGTATGAAAACTATACGAACTTCACAGTAAATACGACAGCAAGTCATATGGAATCTTTAAGACCTTTTGTTGATGAGGATAAGGCGAGCTTACAATTGTATGCACTATCCGCATGTTTGATGGATGCATCTACGGGACGTGTACTTTATGATAAGGATGCATATAATAAAATGTCCATGGCAAGTACAACTAAAATAATGACATTGCTGGTAGTACTTGAAAGTGCAAATTTAGAGGAAATTGTAACTGTTTCTACCAATGCTGCGAAGCAGCCTGATGTACAATTAAACATTAACACCGGTGAGCAATACAAACTGAAAGATTTGTTATATCCGTTGATGTTAGAGTCGCACAATGATGTAGCTGTAGCGATTGCAGAACATGTTGGTGGAAGTGTTGAAAATTTTTGCAATATGATGACGGCAAAGGCAAAATCCATTGGAGCGAAAGACACACAGTTTAAGACACCAAATGGATTGGATGCGGATGGTCATTTTACAACAGCAGCTGATCTAGCATTGATTGGAAGTTATGCAATTAAAAATCAAGATTTTAGAGATATTGTTGCTACAACTTCGTATTCTTTTACAGAGATTACAAAGGGAAGAAGCTTTAATGTCACCAATAAAGACCGTTTTTTATATATGATGGATGGGGCAATCGGAATCAAAACTGGTTTTACTGGAAAAGCAGGTTATTGTTTTGTAGGAGCAATCGATTTGGGTGATAAAACATTAGTTAGTGTTGTGCTTGGCTCTGGTTGGCCACCAAACAAAAGCTACAAGTGGGCAGATACTCAAAAATTAATGAAATACGGCTTGGATAATTATACAAAACAGAGATTACTTGAAAACTTATATAACCAGCAACCTGATTTCAAAGTACCTAAGGAAATTGAAGTTTCGAATGGTAGGCAAACAATGGCTACCCTCTATATGAAAGAAAGTATT
>CAJJLI010000092.1 GCA_905192625.1 uncultured Clostridium sp.
GTGTAACTTATTTTGTGCAAGCAGCAATGATTGCGGCAATCTATGTGGTTTTAATTTTTGCGTTTCAGCCAATTAGCTTTTCGCAAATCCAATTCCGCTTTGCCGAAGCACTAACCATCCTCCCATTTTTTACACCTGCTGCAATTCCAGGTGTTACGATAGGATGTTTCCTTGGGAATCTTCTTGGTGGGGCAGACATTCTTGACATTGTGTTTGGAACACTAGCCACGCTCATTGGGGCATTTGGATCCTATGCTTTAAGAAAACACAAATTCTTAGTTCCATTGCCACCAATCCTATCAAATGCCATAATTATCCCTTGGGTACTTCGCTATGCTTATTTTGAATCAGCACCTATCCCGCTTATGATGGCAACGGTTGGTATCGGACAGGTAATATCCTGTGGCATTTTAGGACTTATTTTGCTCTATGCACTTGACGGATATAAACATATCATATTTCACACAAATTCAGCCAGATCGTAAGAAAATCATATACGATCAAAAAAGCATTCATTGAATTTGTTGGATTATTTTAAAATCACTCAATCAAAAATATAATAAAGGAAGTATTGGAAAGGCTACCATGATGACATCAAAAACTACTGGTAAAAAAAATCTTATTTTAACTTATCTTTTACCATTTACCGCACTATTTATTATTGTGCAAGCACTTGTGTTTTTTGTTTTTTACAAAAACGATATTACGTTTATTTGGAGCTATGACGGCGTACATCAACATTATCCTGCCCTTTCCTATTTTTCTTCCATGATAAAGAATCTACTATCGGGTAAAGGTCTTTCGATGGTAGATTTTTCTATAGGTCAGGGTTTTGATGTAATTACTACACTAAACTATTATGTAATCGGAGATCCATTAACCTTACTTGCAGGCGTATGGAACCCAAACCATTTAGAATCACTCTATAATCTGTTAGTTATATTGCGATTTTACTTATGCGGAGTTTCTTTCCTTACCTTTTGTATTTATAAGAAAAAAGCTCCCTATCCAGCTTTATTAGGAGCCTTTATTTATGTATTTAGCGGTTATTCCTTATTTGCTGGATTAAGACACCCATTTTTTTTAAATCCGATGATTTATTTACCATTGTTATTCATTGGTGTAGAGCAATTATTAAAGAGGAAACGTTCTATCTTCTTTAGCATCATGATAGCGATCAGTGCAATGAGTAACTTTTATTTCTTATACATGTTATCTGTCCTGATTTTTATATATGCATTGGTACGTTTTTATGATTATTATAAAGAGGACCGGGTTAAGAACTTTTTCTTAGTCGTATCAAAGTCCGTACTATATTATATGCTTGGAATTTTAATGTCTGCAGTTTTATTACTACCAATGATTGTTGCTTTTATGAATAATGGTAGAATTGAAGGAACATCTCAAGATGTTAATTTACTCCTTTATTCAAAGGAATATTACAAACTACTTTATCACCACGTTCTTTCAATTGGTTTTCAGGCAGGACAATGGACCTACATAAGCATTGGCGTTGTTGGCGCTTTAGCAATCATAGCAGCCTTACTCAAAGAGAAGAAAAACCGTAATATCCTATGCTTTTTGATCCTATCATTGATATTTATGTGCATTCCTTTCTTTGGATATTTAATGAACGGGTTTTCCTATGTATCAAATCGCTATATGTTTGTATTTGCTTTTCTAGTTGCCTACATTGTTGCAGATTCCTTTGAGTCAATCTTTGAGCTAAACAAAAAGAAGCGACTGATATTGTTTTCCATTTGCGCATTGTACTGTTTAACAGCATTTTTATTCATGCGTAAATACTCCAAGTTACCTGCTTTATTTTTACTCATGGGGGCATCCTATGTAGTCTTTGACTATTATTATAAGCTAAAATTACGTTATCGTAATCTTATCTTTTTGGGATTATGCATTGTAAATATCGTCTCTAGTAGCTATTTATTCTACAGTGGACGATTCAACAATTACTCATCCTCTTTTCTAACAAAGGGTGAAATCAAAGAATACGAAACAAACGAAGCCGTAGAATATATCAAATCCATTGATAACAGCTTTTATCGAATACAGATAGACGACTCCTTAAGCCCAAACTCTGCCATGTTACTTGGTGTAAAAGGCACTGGATTCTATTTTAGTATATTAAATAGTAATGTATTTAACCACATGTTGGAATTAGAAAATGCATCGATGAACTTTGCATGCCAGTATGATGATTACAATGAACGTGCCGCGTTAAATGCTCTTTCTTCCGTGAAATATTACATTACCACGCATAAAATTAACGTTCCATTTGGCTACAAAGAATTAAAAACAGATCAAGAATTTGAAGATGGTTCTATTATCTATATTAATGAGCATTACCTACCTCTTGGTTTTACCTACGATTCTTACATTACTGAAACAGAATACGAATCTTTAAACGCTTTAGAAAAGCAAGATGCTCTTATGCAGTCGGTTGTACTCGAAAACGAAACAGATTTTGTTCCAAAGGAAACCTTAAAATTGACAACAAAAGAACAGCCAGTAAAATTGCAACTTAGTGAAGGCATGACTCTTGAGGGAAATACACTGTATGTTACAAATCCTGATAGTACGCTTCTTATTAAAACCAAAGGAAGACCATACAGTGAAACATATTTGCATTTAGAAAACCTTCATATGGTTAATTCAAATGTAAAAAGAGTGCCATTGATAAGTCAGTCCAAACGTTGGCGAGTAAACAAATTTATACTACGTACTCCACTGGACACTAATTATTTTGGTGTATCGAACTACACCATCAACTTAGGATATAAAACGAAGGCAATGAAGCAGATCAAACTACATTTTAAAACACCTGGTACCTACCAATTTGATTCTATCAAAGTATATGCACAACCTATGAAATACTTTGTAAATCAGGTTTCTGACTTAAAGCAAACGATGCTAGAAAATGTTTCCTTGTCAAACAATCGCATTACAGGTAACATAACTACGACGAAACCATCCATCTTATATTTATCCATACCTTACAGCAAAGGTTGGAGTGCAAAGGTTGATGGGGAACCAGTCACATTACAAAAAGCTAATACCATGTACATGGCACTTGAATTAGATACCGGTGCACATAACATTACTCTTACGTATTGCACACCTTATTTAAAGGAAGGGCTAATGTTATCTGGACTTGGCATAGTCATTACTTTGATATTAGTTTTAACTCCTTATGTGAAACGTCGTATTATTATAAAAGACTCCACATTAAAATAGTCTCTGCTTTGATATATTTTAAGAAGATGATGTACAAAAAAACCTATGTGATTTTGAACTGCCCCCATAAGTTAAACCCATAAATCTAACTTATAGGGGCGCTTCATTTAAATCACATAGGTTTTTTATATTATAAATCGCAGTTGTTTACTGTTCTTGGGAATGGAATAACATCTCTGATATTACTCATACCAGTTAAATACATTACACAACGTTCAAAGCCAAGGCCAAATCCTGCATGTCTTGTAGAACCATACTTTCTTAAATCTAAATAGAAGTCATAGTCCTCTGGATTTAATTTTAATTCTTCCATACGCTTTATTAATTTATCGTAATCGTCCTCTCTTTGGCTTCCTCCAATGATTTCACCAATGCCAGGTACTAATAAATCCATTGCAGCAACTGTTTTGTTATCCTCGTTAAGTTTCATATAAAACGCTTTGATATCCTTTGGATAATCCGTTACAAAAACAGGCTTTTTATAAATTTGCTCTGTTAAGTATCTCTCATGCTCTGTTTGTAAGTCACATCCCCAGGATACTTTATAATCAAAATTATCATTGTTCTTTTCTAAAATTTTAATTGCTTCTGTATACGTAACACTTCCAAATTCAGAATTTAAAACATTATTTAAACGTTCTAATAACCCTTTATCTACAAATGAATTAAAGAAATTCATTTCTTCTGGTGCATGCTCTAATACATAAGAGATAACATATTTAATCATATTCTCTGCCAAAATCATATTGTCTTTTAAATCTGCAAAAGCAATTTCAGGCTCAATCATCCAAAACTCTGCAGCATGACGAGTTGTATTTGAGTTTTCTGCACGGAAGGTTGGTCCAAATGTATAAATATTACGAAAAGCCATGGCATAAGTTTCACCATTTAACTGACCACTTACTGTTAGATTTGTAGGTTTGTTGAAGAAATCCTCGCTAAAGTCTACATCTCCTTCTTTTGTTTTTGGCACGTTATTTAAGTCAAGTGTTGTTACTTGGAACATCTCTCCTGCGCCTTCTGCATCACTTCCAGTAATCAATGGAGTGTGTACATATACGAAATCTCTTTGTTGGAAAAACTCATGAATCGCATATGCAATTAAAGAACGTACGCGAAATACTGCTTGGAACGTATTTGTTCTTGGTCTTAAATGTGCAATTGTTCTTAAATATTCTAAGGAATGTCTCTTCTTCTGTAATGGATAATCTGAAGTAGAAGCTCCCTCTATAAGAATCTCTGTTGCTTGAATTTCAAATGGCTGTTTTGCTTCTGGCGTAGCCACAAGTTCACCAGTAACAACAATAGCAGATCCCACGTTTAATTTTGAAACCTCTGCAAAGTTTTCTAATCGATCTGCATACACTACTTGCAACGTTTCAAAAAAGCTACCATCATTAACAACAATAAATCCGAATGTTTTAGAATCTCTTACGCTTCTAACCCATCCGCCAATGCTAACTTTCGTTCCAATATATTTCTCTTTGTTACGAAACAATTCTCTGACTGTAATTAGCTCCATGTCCATACTCCTATTCCTTTGTCCTATTTCTTATCTTATTGACTCAAGTTTGATGTAAAAATCATCTTCCAATCAGTAATATTGTGATTCATATATATTACATCATACTTACGCAGATTGTCTTTCCTATATAAGCACGTACTACGTTATTCTCGTCTATTATACCACAATCATGCATGATTACAACTATTTCGTATGAATCAAATCCCGTTTTCCATCATAAATCATACCATTATTTAAGTATATTATTCTTTCACTGTAAGATTTAATTTATGAACATAAGTCTTGCCACCTTGTTTCACCGTTGTTGTAATTACGCAACTTCCTGTTCCCACTGCACTTATTTTACCTTTTTGATTTACCTTTGCCACTGTGCTTTTGTTTGAATGGTACGTAATAATTGCAGTATTTGATAGTTTTTTAATGCTTTGTATATAGGATTCCTTTGTTCCTAAAGTCTTTTTAGATACATAAAATATAGGTTTCGTTAAATCCTTTATAAAACCCTCACTAAATCGATTTGTAGCTATCTTAAGCTTTTCATTCTTTGCTTTTGATGAATCATAATCATTTTTTGCTAAGGTTTTAGTACTAAAATAAAAGCTTCCAGCATTTAAATTATTATTCACTTTATGATCCTTACTTTTAGCAACACTATTTGCTCCTACTAAAAAGTACTTATGGTTTAAATTCTTCCCATCTTTGTAGTCGCTTGTTCCATTCAATAAAGGATCGTCAAAGGTAACATCCACTACATACCAAGCACCATCGTCCATCATTACATAGTTCCACATATGAGTATCACTTGTTACAAGTTGAGAAGGAATATTTAGCTTTTCACAAGCCAATTTAAACGCCTTTGCATATCCTTCACAAACGCTCTTCTTCTCCACTAGCGCCCCGTATGCAGAATGTATTTTATCTCCTTGTAACGTAGTATCATATGTTATATATTTCACTAAATAATCATGAATATACTTAAGTCTGTCATAACGAGTTGAATACTCCTTTGGCATATTCTTTATTATTTTATCCAGCACTTCCTCCGTCTTACTAAACTCTTTTAATATCTCTGATGTATTTTTATATTCATCCTTTATCACTGGATAGAATACTAATTTCGTAGCCTTTCCATTTACATAATTGATTTTAAAATAGCTTGAATTTTTGCCCCCTAACTTCAGCCACTGATAATCTGGAAAATCATAAAACAGGGCATTTAGTGCATTGTTTATCGCATTGCTGATTTCATTTTTATCTTTTCCCACAATTGATATCGAAAATTCTTTTTCCGTTGGCACTTTAAGACGTTTTAATAATATCAGGTAATAGTATTGACTCTCTTCATTTAATTGACTTCCATATAAATGCGTATTGTTTTGAAATACATAATCATATTTCGTCGATTCTTTTGCATTTACTAATATGGGACGAAATGCAAACATATGAAGAATAATAAAAATTGGTATGATAATTCTTGCTTTTAACAGGAAACTCTTTTGTGTCATTATCATTTTACTCCTTCATGAAATAATATCCCAACTAGCTATCTCTAGATTATACTCTGCATTTTCTTATTTAATCCATTGTTTTTCATTTTATGTTACCATTATATTCTACTTATGTAAAGTGCTCTGATGGCGCAATTTCTTAGTAAAACTTCCATGGGTTGCTTGTTTTTGACCCTCTAAAATGGTATAATTTGTATATGTGTTAAATTTTTAGCATTCATAAGGGGGTAGCTATGGTAATCACTATTTGCATTGGAAGTTCCTGTCATTTAAAAGGCTCCAGAGAAATTGTTACAAAGCTAGATCAACTAATTACTGAAAAGAATCTAAAAAATGAAATAGAATTGGTTGGTTCCTTTTGTATGGGAGAATGTATGAAAGGTGTATGTGTAAAAATTGATGAAGAACTTTTCTCAGTATCTCCAACTAACATAGAATACTTTTTCAAAACTGAGGTATTAAGGAGGCTTTCATCATGAATGTGATCGGTTTTAAAGAAGCAAAATGTAAAAATTGTTACAAATGCGTCCGCAACTGTGATGTAAAGGCAATCACGGTGAAAGATTCACAAGCTTATATTATGAATGATAAATGTATTCTTTGCGGCCATTGCCTAGAAGTATGTCCTCAAAATGCCAAAACACTCATTAGTGACTTAAGACTTGTAAAGCAATATATAAAGCAAGGATATAAAACCATTGTTTCCTTAGCACCTGCATACCTTGGCGTTTTAAAATATAATAAACCTGGGCAAGTAATACGTGCTCTATTGAATTTAGGTTTTAGTGCTGTCCACGAAACTGCTGAGGGGGCTGCTTACGTAACCAGAGATTATTTACGCCTAATCAAAGAAGCAAAGATGGAAAACATCATAACTACTTGCTGCCCTAGTGTAAA
>CAJJLI010000093.1 GCA_905192625.1 uncultured Clostridium sp.
AGTGATTGATGCGTCGAGGACCGTTGACGGCGGGTGAGAAGGTACAGTTCACGGCACCGCTGGTCGCTCACATCGTTCCAAAGAGCAAAGAGATGATATTGAAAAATTAATCAACTGTATTCCGAAAGAAGACAGAGAAATTTATCTTGTGTTAAGTTCTACGACAAAGTATAAAGATTTAGTTCGAATTACTGAGGCGTATTCTGAAATAACCGACTATCGATTGATTTTTACTAAGCTTGATGAAACGACATCGATTGGTAATCTCTTAAACGTTAAAATGTTAACAGGGGCACCGCTTTCTTATGTTACCGATGGACAAAATGTGCCAGAGGATATTTCAAAAATTGATGCTCAACAGATTGCAAAGCAACTTTTAGGGGGCAATGAATAGATGGATCAAGCAGAACAATTACGAAAATTAGTGAGACAACAAAATGCTCATAAAGGTTGTTCAAGGGTAATAACTATTACCAGTGGAAAGGGTGGCGTTGGTAAATCAAGTACTTCGGTAAACCTTGCAGTAGAAATGACAAGGTTAGGAAAAAAAGTCGTTATATTTGATGCTGACTTTGGACTTGCTAATATTGAGGTTATGTTTGGTATACGACCAAAGTACAATTTGGCAGACTTAATGTTTCATGGAAGAGAGTTAAAAGAGATTGTAACGCAAGGACCAGAAGGAATTGGATTTATTTCAGGCGGTTCTGGGATACAAGAATTAACTAGATTAACTAGAGAACAAATTATTTATTTATCCAATAAATTGGTAGAGCTTGATGAATTGGCTGATATTATTATAATAGATACGGGTGCAGGTATTTCGGATAACGTACTTGAATTTGTCACTGCGTCATCGGAAGTTTTGTTGATTACAACACCGGAGCCTACATCCATCACAGATGCTTATGCGTTACTAAAGACATTAAATAAAAAAGAAGATTTCTCAAAAGAAGATACGACTATAAATATTATATCAAATCGTGTATCAAATGATAGTGAGGGTAATGATATTTATCAAAAATTAAGTACTGTTGTCGATAACTTCTTGAATTTTCACATCGATCATTTAGGTAACATACCGCAGGATCCCTTGGCATTAAAGGCAGTCATACAGCAAAGCCCGGTAACAATGATTTATCAGAATTCACCATCAGCGATTGCGTATAAGAAACTTGCTGCAAAGCTATGCGATGATGTTACGGATGTCCAAATGCAGAAAAAAGGCATATCTCAGTTATTTACAAGCTTGATTAAATCGAAATACATTTTCAAAAAGCATTAGTTTGTAAGTATTCGATTTGACAGAAGTATAAATACGATATGTAGTTCATGGAGGTTATAATGTGGGGAAATATACTAACAGTGGGCGATAAGATTGAACTGTTTCACTGCAACAATCGAATCGGTGCAGTTAATAAGCCGAATATCTACATGAGTCAATTGTTAGATATACAAGGAGGCAATAAAGCAAGCATTGCAATGCCGATACAAAAGGGAAGGGTTGTTTTACTTAATGTAGGTGAAACATACTCATTGTGTTTTTATACAAAACTTGGTTTATATCAATGTAAAGCTGTTGTGAAAGAACGTTTTCGCAATCAAAACTTATTTATAGCAAATGTTGAGTTTACTTCAGAACTTGAAAAAAATCAACGAAGGCAATATTATCGCTTGGAATGTCTGATTGATTTTAAGTATGGACTTGTGATGGATGAAAGTCATGAGCCTAAAAGTTGGATCAGTGGTGTAATTACTGATATTAGTGGAGGGGGACTTCGCTTTCATTCTCAAAAACAATTACAAGCTGAGTTATTAATGACCTCTTTTTCTTTATTTACAGCGCAAGGTTTAAAAAATTTTAAAATAGAAACTAAAATTATTACTTGTCAACCTGCCTCCAATCGTAATGGGAAATATGAGTATCGCGTGGAATTTGTTAATATAACGAAAGAGGATAGAGAAATCATAGTCCGATATATCTTCGAAGAAGAAAGAAAACGGAGAAGAAAAGAAAGAGGTCTAAATTAACTTATGAGAAAAAATATTTTAGTTGTTGATGACTCTGCACTTATGAGAAGACTTATATCTGATATAATTAAATCAGATGAGAGATTTGTTATAAGTGATATTGCATCCAATGGTTTAGAGGCATTTGATCTTGTTACCTTATATCCCCAAAAATATGATGCCATTCTTTTGGATATTAATATGCCAAGAATGAGCGGTATTGAGTTTTTGGAACAACTGAACAAATTACATATAAAGCACAAGATCATCATGGTTAGTACTTTGGCCAAAGAAGGAGCAAAAGAAACCATACGATGCTTAGAATTGGGAGCTTTTGACTTCGTTACGAAGCCAGAGAGCTACATTCAAGCGAAGAATCATAGCTTTAGGGATAAGATTCTTAAGACGCTATGCATTGCTTTACATATGGAGTATCAGAACTATGAGAGTGAGAATCTCGAGGATAAAAAGGATGTGATTGACACAGTTCTTTCTACAACAAGAGAGCTTAAGGAAATCACGAAGAAACCCATAACAAAGCAAACTTTTGTAAGAGGAATGAAAGGATCACAAAAAATAGTTGCACTCGCGTGTTCCACGGGTGGGCCCAAAGCCTTACAACAAGTGATACCACAGCTTCCAGGTAACCTTGATTCTCCTGTGATTGTAGTTCAACATATGCCTGAGGGTTTTACAAATTCATTAGCGCAACGATTAAATGAAATGAGTAAAGTTAAGGTAAAAGAAGCAGAGCATGGTGAAATAGTAAAAAAAGGTGTCGTTTATATTGCCAAGGGTGGAAGACAACTTCGACTTGTTAAAAATGGAGAAGCACATCAAATCCATATTACGGATGAGCCACCAAGGAATGGGTTAAGACCATGTGCAGACATCATGTACGAATCTCTTTTAGATGCAAATTACGATGAAATAACCTGCGTCATACTAACTGGTATGGGCGCAGATGGTACATATGGCATCAAGCAACTAAATGATAAAAAAAATATTTACGTAATAGCACAAGACGAGGCAACATCAATTGTTTATGGAATGCCGAAAGTTATAAAAGAAGCAGGTTATGTGGATGAAGTTGTTTCTATATCGGATGTTGCCAGTTCTATTACGAAGAATGTAGGGGTGAGATAAAATGGATGTAAGCCAATATTTAGAAATATTTATTGATGAAACGAAAGAACATCTTCAGAGTTTAAATGAGCAGTTATTAATACTGGAAAAAGAACCTGACAATAGTGAAACGATTAATGAAATATTCCGTGCTGCACACTCGTTAAAGGGAATGGCAGGAACCATGGGATATAAGAGAATGCAACGTTTAACTCACGACATGGAAAATGTTTTTTCAGAAATACGTACTGGAAAGATGAGTGTGAAAGCGGAATTAGTAGATGTGCTCTTTCGCGGATTGGATGCACTTGAGTCTTATTTAACTAACATTGTAAACTCAGGGAATGAAGGGGAGGAAGATTACGAAGACATCTTATCTTCATTAAATCGTATTCTAAAAGATGGTCTTACTGCCCAGAAGGAAGTTCAGGCAGAGAATGCTTCCGTGACAAAAGAAGCGGATGCGCCTTTGACAGCAGCGTCATTGAATGCAAATAAAAATGATGGTGAAGAAAAGGTGAAGGAGGCTATGAAAGAACTTTCACTTGCAGATCATGAGGAACGTGCCATTGCAAAAATGTATGAAGATGGCGGAAACGCTTATGAAATTACGGTGACTATCCAGGAAAGTTGTATTTTAAAATCTGCAAGAGCATATTTAGTATTTAAAGCCTTTGAAGAAATCGGTGATGTTATTAAATCCAATCCAGAAGTTCAAGATATTGAAGATGAACAATTCGATTATGATTTCACAGTTGTATTACTTACGAAGGAAACTGCAGAAAAAGTTGAAAAATTAGTCCTTGGTATATCTGAAATTAAGGATGTAATTGTACATAGAATAGAACCAAAGAAAATAGTTGAAGATGAGGCTCAAAGTACAAGAGAGAATAATTCCAAAACAGGTGTTAGTTCATCAATTAAAAGCAATGCACCTCAAAGAGGCACTACAGCTACAGCAAATCAGCAGACTGCAAAACCAGTTGTGAATCGCTCTGTACGTGTCGATATTGAAAAATTAGATGATTTAATGAATTTAGTTAGTGAATTAATTATTGCAAAGAATGGTCTTGTTTCTATGAATGTGAATGAGTCAAAGACAAGAGAGAATACAAGTTTCCATGAGCAAATTGAATATCTTGAGCGCATTACAACAAATCTTCATCAATCGGTTATGAAAGTACGAATGGTTCCAATTGAAAGTGTTGTGAATCGATTCCCACGTATGATTCGTGATTTATCGAAGAAACTTGGTAAGAGCATGGAACTTTTTATGACAGGTGAAGATACTGAACTTGATCGAACTGTAATTGATGAAATCGGTGATCCTTTAATGCATTTGTTACGAAACGCAGCAGATCATGGGTTAGAATCCAATGAGGAAAGAATACGTTTGGGCAAATCAGAGGTTGGTTCTATCTACTTAGACGCATATCAAGAAGGTAACAATGTTGTCATTGAAGTACGTGATGACGGAGCTGGAATTGACGTTGAAAAGGTAAAACGAAGTGCGATCAATAAAGGAACAATTACAGAAGAACAAGCTACCATCATGTCAGATAAGGAAATTATAGATCTATTATTTAAGCCAAGCTTTTCCACCGCGCAAGTGATATCGGATGTATCTGGACGAGGAGTGGGACTTGATGTTGTTAAAACAAAAATTGAGGCACTTGGTGGAAGCATTGAAACAAAAACTGAATTAGGTCAGGGTAGCAAATTCATAATCCACTTACCGCTTACATTAGCAATTATTCAAGCGCTTATGGTTGAGCTTGGATCAGAAAAGTATGCAATACCATTAGGAAGTATTGAGACCATTGAAAATGTATCAACAAAGGATATTAAATACGTTCAAACGAAAGAAGTAATTCACCTTCGTGGTAACGTAATACCACTTGTCCGTCTAACGAAAGTCCTAGATGTTGCAGACAGCAAAGAAGATGTAAACGAGCTCACAGTTGTTATTGTGAAAAAGGGTGATAAGTTAGCTGGTTTGGTTGTTGATAATCTAATCGGTCAATTAGAAATCGTAATTAAGTCCATCGGTAAGTATATCAATAACAGCAAGATAATTAGCGGTGCAACTATTTTAGGTGATGGCGAAATAGCGCTGATTCTTGACGTTAACGCTTTGGTATAGGAGGCTTAGTATGGAGATAAATAATAGTGTAGTAGCAGATTTAAAGCAATACATCGTGATTAAACTTGGAAATGAACAGTATGGTATTGACATACAGTACATTGATAACATTGTTCGTATGCAACGTATTACTAGAGTTCCAAAATCACAATCTTATTTTAAAGGTGTTATTAATATTCGTGGAGAAATCATACCAGTTATGAGCCTACGTTTAAAATTTCAATTAGAAGCGGATGAAATAACGAATGCTTCAAGAATCATTATAATAAAATTTGAGCCACAATCAGCAATTGGAATTATTGTAGATGAAGTCAAAGAAGTGGTTACATTAGAAGATGAAAATATAGATTTTAATACAGGATTATCAAATGATGAGAAAGCTTCTTATCTATATGGGGTAGGAAAGCATGGTGATACATTGATTTCTTTATTAAATTTACAGGCGGTAATTATAGACAAATAGTCAAGGAAGTAAGATAAAAGGCTGTAGCAAAACTTGATTTACATGCGATGGTACACAAAGCCTTAGCAATGTATCGCTTTGCAACAGCCTTTTGTTCTTCGTAAGAGTAATTATCGGCGTGAAAGGAGTTAGAAATGGCAGAAGTAGAATTGGACTCTATGGATTCTGTTCAATTTGATGTATTAAGGGAAATTGGAAACATAGGAGCAGGCAATGCAACAACCGCTTTATCTCAAATGTTAAATTCTAAAGTAGATATGAATGTCCCTAAAATTGAATTACTTGAATTTAAAGATTTATCAGAATTAATTGGTGGGGCTGAAAATTTAGTTGTAGGAATATTATTAACGCTGGAAGGTAGCATTGATGGAATGATAATGTTCATCTTAGAAAAAGAGCCAGCGCATCAAATTGTAAATATGTTAATGGCTGGTTTAGGAGATGGAAGTGATTGCTTTACAGAGATGGAATTATCTGCCTTACAGGAAATTGGAAATATCATTGCAGGAGCTTATCTAAATTCACTTTCTACGTTAACGAACTTAACGATTACATCAAGTGTTCCATATATGGCAATTGATATGGCAGGAGCCATTTTAAGCGTACCAGCAATAGAGTTTAGTAAAATTAGCGATAAGGCATTATTAATTGAAACAGAATTCGGAAATAAAGGGACAGAAGTAAATGGCTATTTTATTTTAATACCAACTTTAGAATCGTATAATACCATTCTTACATCCCTAGGAATGTAGGTGAGTTGATGGGGGAGATGATAAAAGTTGGGATGGCAGACATGAACGTTTGTGTTGCGCCAGATGCAATAACGACGTTAGGATTAGGTTCTTGTGTCGGAATTGTTTTATACGATACTACGAAGAAAATAGCTGGAATGGTACATGTTATGTTGCCAGATAGTACAAAAATACGTAACAATGGAAATGTTGCCAAATTTGCAGATACTGGAATTGATGAATTAATAAAGAGGCTTTTAAAAATGGGAGCATCAAAAACATCAATGATTGCAAAGATTGCAGGTGGAGCACAGATGTTTGCATTTCAATCAAACAATGAAATGCTACGGGTTGGTGAAAGGAATGTAGAAGCAACAAAACAGATACTGCACCAACTTAAGATACCAATTATTGCAGAAGATACCGGTCTTAATTACGGACGAACCATTGAATTTTATCCGGAAAACGGAGAATTAATTATTCGATCGGTAGGAAAACCGCTGAAAACACTGTGAGAAAGGTAGGAAGCCACGATGAAATATAAAAATATCCCAGCAATTATTATGTTAAGTGCTGGTGCTATAGCAAGTATTATTTGTATTATCAATAAGTTTAGTTTACTTAATATGTTAAAAGTAATATTGGTTGTATTATTAGTTTTTTATGTACTTGGACTTATTGTAAACCGTATTCTAT
>CAJJLI010000094.1 GCA_905192625.1 uncultured Clostridium sp.
CGGCTAATTCATCTAGCGCATTCATATCGGCTATATGCACAATTAAAGGATTATCTGACGGTCTCCCCTTCGCTTCATATATACGTCTAGCAGCTGTTTCATCCAATGCATTCCCACCCAGTCCATAAACCGTTTCTGTAGGGAAAGCCACCAACTGGCCCTGCTTTAACAATTCCGCAGCCTTTTCAAACTCCTTCGATATTAAGTTTTTTCTATCTATCGTTTGTATAATTGTTTTCACTTTTCTACCTTCTGTCTTATAATATGAACTTGGTTTAATTCTAAAGTTATCCAAGAATAACAACAGATATTTAAACAATATTTCTATAATACAGCTAATATCTAGTTTATGTCAATATTGAATCACATTCTAATTTAGGAATGAAGTCGCTGCTTCCTGTTCATTTAAGTACTTTAATATGCCTAAATGAATTGCCCATGCAAGCTTTCTTTGATAGTCATCTTTCGAAAGTAGTTCCGCTTCCTTATAATTTGAGAGAAATCCGCATTCAACGATTATAATTGGAGCATTTGCCTTTTTTAATAAAAAATAACTATCATTCGCCTTTTCTATTCTATGATTGTCATCTTTTATTGTACTTTTTAGCTGTACTTGCATGATATTGGCAAATCTTTTCCCCTCTTCTTGGCTCGTATAATAAAATACTTGTGCCCCGTGGCTGGATTCTTGGGTAAAACTATTTTGATGAATACTAACCACAACTGCAGCCTCACTATTGTTTATAATCTCAACTCGTTTTTTTAAATCGCTTGCTTTTTTATTCGAATCCGAATCCGAGTATAGCCCCTCATCTGAATCTCTCGTCATAACAACTTTGATATCATTTTGTTCCAACAACTGCTTGAGTTGTTGAGAGATTGCTAAATTAACATCCTTTTCAAGTATATTATTAACACCAATCTTGCCAGGATCAAAGCCTCCGTGACCTGCATCAATCACCACAACTGGATGTTCTTTTTCATTGGAAACTTGACCAAACAAGTGCTTCATCGCTTTAATGTTTCGTTCAGACAATAAAAATATAGCTAAGAATAGTAATAAGCAAAAAATAATATTAAAGTGCCTTACTTTCATTATAGAAAACAACCTTTGTCTCTTTTCCTATAGTCTATGAAGTATAGGCTTGTCTTAATTCACATATTTTTGTATTACATTCCAAACACTTGCTTTTTCAAATCCCAATCTCCAGCTAGCCACTCCTGCAAGATTTGCCTCACTAATTAATTTCAACTTTCTCTCAAGAGATTCATCTTCTTCTAGCCATACTTTATATATTGCATCACCCTTTTGGTACTCTGCATAGTACTGACCTGTCTCTTCGTTCCAAACTGGTGTTACATCATTCTCTTTTAATTTCGCCTCAACGGCTTCCATTCCAAGTGCTTCAGAAGTTAGAACATTCGCACCTAGTTCAACAGATTCTTTCCAAAGTCTTGTGTAAAATGGAACTGCCATTATAATTTTCTCTGCTGGAACCATTGCAAGTGTATTGTTAATTGCATCGTTTACGTAACCAATAGAGGCTACAGAACCTGCTTTTTCTGAACCACTGTAATGTTCATCATAGGCCATTATAATAACGTAATCCACTATTTTACCCTGTTCTTCTCGATCATAAAATTTAGAAAACGAAGCAGGGACATAATTATCCACGGACAACACAATTTGATTTGTTCTACATTTTACTGATAACTCTCTTAAAAATTGGACATAGTGCGGTCCAGTCTCAAGAGTTAGATTTTCAAAATCAATGTTAATACCATCCAAATTGTATTTTATAGCCTGTGCAATTAATTCATTTATTAAACGTTCGCGGCTAGACGTACTAGATAACAAATCATAACTATTCACCGCTGTATCAAAATTATCAACAAGTGCCCAAACTTCAAGCCCCATATTGTGTGCTTTCTCAATATAACTTTCACTCAATAAAGAGGATATTGTTCCCTCGACACTATTCACCCGGAACCATGTAGGTGAAATTGTTGTTACATTCTTTGTCTTTTCCATCAATGCAGCCATATTTTCATTTGCTTGCATATTCGTAACTTGGTGCCAAACAAGATTTATCGTATAATCTTTCGTTAAGCTTGTATACTCTGGAAATGTCTTTGTACTTTTCTTAGCTTCATAGTAAGAGTCACCAATGTGTTTGTTTTGAACAAATCCCCTTACTCCATCTTTGGTCATAACTTTTGTAAATCCCTTTGCGCCACTTCCTCCGGCATCTATCAATAACAATTGCTCCCCAACTTCTACGTCGCTAACAATAGGACTTTTGATACTTGCACCAGTTCTAACCTTAGTTTCCTTCGTAGCATCTGCATATAAATAATCGCCCCAAGTACACTCAACCATAACTCTTTCTGGGTTTTCATAAAATGTATATGTGATATCTGAATATTTTTCAACAAAATCCAATGCGACATAGACTTGATCGCCAACCATTTTTACAATAACATAGTTTTCTGTACTCTTGGGTTTATTTACATAATAATCCTTGCTTCCAAGCTCTGCTTTTATAATTTCTGTAGGTGTTGTATAGATTAAATAATTTTCTTTTGCATCCCAATAAAATCTGTGATTGAATTTATCCGTAATCGTATCTAGATCAATATAAATTGTTCCATCAATTATTTTTGCATTCTTATCATAGACCTTATCATCTAGCATTAGCATTGCTTCACCTTCTGGAACAGTATAGTATTCAGACAATTCTAAATATTCTTTGTTTGGTGTATATTTTTTAATTAAAGCTACAACTACAAGAGTGATTATTACGAGAACCACTGCAGCAGTACCAAAAATTGCCTGTTTTGCTTTTTTGTCCATGCCTAACCTCTTTTCTGCAAATATTTATATTTTACGACAAACATTATAGCATTATTTTTACTTATCGTCATTAGATTTTCGTAAATATCAATAGAAATTTGCAAAATTTTGAAAAAGGTAATAGAAAGAGCTATTTCTTACAAAGTTCCATAAACAATAACAGTGTTTGAGGGTCTGTTTTAGGGTCAGAATTGTAAGAAATGCTCTTTCTTTATTTCATTTTTCAATTTCACTGCTTGTTAATATGTAGCAAAACAGTATTATTTATACAAGGTATGTGCAAATATATTTACTAAATGGATGGATAAGGAGGTAATATTGTGATATGTTACTTCTATCCTTGACCAATTAAAATAATTTTTGCTAGCATATCATTTATGATTCATAAGACTGCGAAATGTCCCAATGGCATCTTTACTAGGATGTAATATGTTTGGTTCTAATCCAATCACATAATAGTTAAAAAAACCATTGATGTTTGATTTTTGCTTCTTTGTTGACAAATTATTAATAACACACCAAGAACTTAGGTCTTTAATGTTAGCAAACATCTCTTCAAGTTTTTTCCACACAATACGTTGCCACGGAGCAGTGGTTCCCACAACTATTTTTAAATCACAACGTAATAACTCATTTACCGCCTGTTTATAGTTTCCCCCTAAGTCAATTAAGCAATAATCGTAACTTGAGTTGCGATAGTTACCAATTTCCTGGGTTACCGCCTGTCCGACAAATGTAATGTTTCGATAGGAGAATTTATTTGTATTCGTACTTTCTGATTGCACGTGGTACATTTTTTCTAGTGACCCAATATCATCTTTCCCACTTGCTTCAATTACAACCACCTTATAACCACATACATCTGACAAATAAAAAGCTAGTAATAACGTTAAGTGAGTTACTCCTACATATCTACACATTCCATAAATACCAATGACAGAAGTTCCTTTTCTAAGGCTTCTTTTTGATATTTTCCTATATAATATTGGATTTTTATGCATAACTCCTCCATCACTTACTTGCTTTCTCTTGACGAAATTCCACTTCTTTGTCTTTCATACTTATGTTACAATTCTTAAACATATCCAATCCAATCGATGAGTTCATACATTATAAAAAATCTTGTAATATTTGAAAGAATAGCTCCTCCATCACTGCTGTTTTATTATACAAGACGATACGCGGTTCATACGGCACCCGCAAACATTTTTTTCTCTTCATATTCTTAACAACTACTTGGAAATCCAATGCACTGGTAAAATTAAATAAATAAAAAATACCTTCATTCCTTTTACAAAGTTCTATGCATCGTTCAGCATCATCTAATTCCCACTGTTTAGCACCTAACACTACAATAGAGCGATCTGCTTTTATAAAATCTTCATAGTTGTCCTCATTTAAGACCCCATAATCTTTTATTATAATTTTATACTGACTTTCAACCATTAAGTCCCTTATCGTATCACGATGAAAGCATGGAATCTCATATAAATAATACCCCTCCTCTCTATAATTTTTCATGCTAGTTCTTCTCGCTATTGCAAATAGATCTAAATTTTCATTACACTCAAGGTAACTACATGATATATTATAAAGTTTCAAAAAATTTGCCATCTGTAATGCTATGTGTGTAACCCCAATTCGATGCATGGCACCTGCAATCGCAATGCTTGTAATATGTTCCGTATTTATATTTTTCTTCAGATTGTTTTGAATATCAGACAAACTTTTGTGTAGTTCCTTAATGGAAGTATACCTTTGAAATGCTTGCATTCTTAAACATCGATTTACAATACGTTTTAGCCCCTTACTGCATGAGTTTGAAAAATCTATGTTTTTCCCTTTTTCTAATGCATAATCTTTTCCCAATATCATATAGTAAAGCAACATACCTATTCCGTATATATCTGCACGTTCGTCTAGATGTTTTGTTAAATACTGTTCTGGAGATGCAAACCACGGTGTACCAAACATAAAATCACTAGGGCTAGCACGGTGGTTTGAGCTTCCAAAGTCAACTAAATATACTTGTCCATTGTTGATTAATATATTATCGGGTTTTAAGTCGAGATACAAAATAGCTTGTTCTCTTGAATGCAAGAATTGGATTAAATCACAGATTTGGATTGCATAAGATAAAATTGTTTTTTCTTGAAGTTTAATTGTTTGACATATTTCTTTTAAAGATTCGCCTTCCATAAACTGTTCCACGATATAAAAGGAACCATCATCTTCTTCGATATCATAAATTTGTGGAATGCAAGGATGTTTGAGAAGTTTCATGACACGTGCTTCCCTTATCAATTGCTCATAGCAAGGGGAAGCCTTATAGATTTTTTTAATAATTCGATAACATTGTAACCTGATATGTAAAACTAAATATACTGTACTATATTCACTTTTACTAATGACTTTAATAACGCGGTATTTTTCAAATAATATTAACTCACTCATTCGCTCCTTTCTGTCCGATATTAATCTGGAAAATATAACATATTACGCTTTTATTATAGTAAATCTTTGTAAATTTTGCAATGAATTTAATCTTAATTACTAAACAATAATTTAACAAATATTTGTTAGTAATGCCGATACCAGTATCGTGTATACTCCCTATTCATTGTAATTTTAAATTTATATTATTTTTTAATTGTATTGATAAATTTAAAGATTATCGTAAATATTATGATATTGACTTATACTATAAATTACATTATACTTTGTTTACAATACCATAGTATCTCAAATTAACTCATTACTTAGAAAGGGGTGTGATTCTATGAAAATTGAAAAAATAAGCGACACACAAATACGTTGTACCTTAAACAAGGAAGACTTAGTTGATCGAGAATTACGTATAAGTGAACTTGCGTATGGCAGTGAAAAAGCAAAACAGCTTTTTAAAGATATGATGCAACAAGCATCGTATGAATTCGGATTTGAAGCAGATGATATCCCTCTTATGATTGAAGCTATCCCTGTTTCTGCAGAGTGCTTAGTACTAGTTATAACAAAAGTAGAAGACCCGGATGAGTTAGACACCCGTTTTTCAAATTTTACACCATATGCAGATAAAGAAGAGACAATTGAAGAAGCTGAGGATGATGATGCCTATGCTGATGAAATATTAAATTGCTTTGAACAAATCGGAGAGCTACTTGGTAGCCGAGAACAAAAAGAGATGAACCGTGCAAACAAATCATCAAACGCAAGTGATTCTTCCAAAGATGATACTGATGATGATACGAAAACAACGGTTAACATAGCTCCTAATTTAAGCAAAACTTTTACATTCCGCACCTTAGCGGAGGTAAACTCATTATCCAGAATCATAGCTCCATTTTACCACGGTATAAATACATTATATAAAAACCCATTAAACTCAAAGTATTATTTGGTTGTTCATATATCCGATCATACTCCTGAAGAATTTAATAAGGTTTGTAATATTATTTCTGAATTTGGTAGAACGGAACATGTAAACTATGCAAGTGTTTCTTATTATGAAGAACATTTCGAAAAAATTGTAGATAAGAATGCAGTTCAAGTATTATATAAACTCTAAAAAAACTGTTGTATAATTTGTGGTTACAAATTATACAACAGTCTTTTTTATTTATTCTGCGCTTAAATAGCTATTGATTTGTTCTAATAAATCTTCTACTTCAATACCATGAACCATACAAGCTTCTTCTAAGGACTCTCCTTGAGCAGATGGACAGCCAATACAGTGCATTCCAGAATCCAATAAAATTGGAATTATATTTTGATTTGTCTGAATGATTTCGGCAATCGTCATATCTTTGCTAATCATATGAATACCTCCTAAATTCTTAACTTAAATTCTACATTCCCTTATGAACTTCATAAACCAGAACGGAATTTTATATGTTCTCCTCACATTATAGGTTATTGCTATAATACCGTCAAGAAAAATTTCCTTTTATTACATTCTTTATTCTATATCATGACCTTTTATGACAGTATATGAAGTAGATAAAATTTTGCTTGTATTATAGGTTATTGATAAAGTTTAGCTTGTATTATTCTTAAGAATAGAGTAAAATAGGAGAAAAGACAAAAGGAGGGACAATGAAATGGCATATGTAATTAATGATAGTTGTATTAGCTGTGGCGCTTGCGCAAGTGAATGCCCTGCTAGTGCTATCTCTGAAGGTGCTAGCCACTATGAAATCGATGCTGATGCTTGCTTAGATTGCGGCGCTTGCGCAGCAACTTGACATGATGCCGGTGTAGTCGGCGTAATACTTGCCGTCAGCATTCTTCACGGAA
>CAJJLI010000095.1 GCA_905192625.1 uncultured Clostridium sp.
TTCCATTATCATTGTAAGTAAACGCTACCTGATAGGTATTTGAGATAACTTCCTCATTCACCGCAAAGGAGCTGGAAGATCTCACATCATTATCTACGACAATAAATCGTATGTGATTCTCTTTTACTAGACGATCTAAGTTATCACTACTTGAAGATTCATACATTTCTTTTACAAGCATGTCACGACTCTGCGTATCATAGCCTGCTGACCAAGAGAAATATTGCCAGCCTTGGAAAAGCATTGCACCTCCGAATACAATATTATTTAATGCATAATTATTTGTTAAAAATATATCTTGTGAAGTCGCATTCTCCTTAATCCATAGTGTAAGTGGATCATTTAAGGATAGCTGCAAACAGTTCTTGTTTTTCTTTAAAACCATAGAATAATCATATACACCTGTTGCAGTTAATAAAATAACTAATACAACACAAGTACAACGGTACCATATGTTTTTCATAGAAAACAATTTTGCAACAATGATCGCTGCAAATATATTCATTAACATAACCGATATCATAATATATTTATGATTAACAGTAACATCTGTCGTTAAAGAAACAGTAAATGCAAAAATTAATGGAAAGGAAAAGGCAAACAACGCATATTTTTCCACACCTTTTACAAGCAAAAATGCTACGACTAAAACGATAGGTAATATACCTAACAAACGCATCAAATAATCCAATGAACCAAATAGGGATTTATTTTCTGCGATAAAGCCAAAGAAAAACTTCGGCGAAACAACCGAGCCCTCAACAAATAAGGAAGATTGAAGTAAGGATAATATCGTTGTAATAACTGCCATTATAAGAAATTCTAACCGACGATCAGCTACTATAGCAATGCCAAATAAAACAAGCAAAGCAGCAATCGTTGACGCGCCATTCCAAAACGATATGGAACCTAATAGTAATCCACTACAGATCGCTAATCTAAGATCTTTTATATACCAACCTTCCGGAGTAAAAAAACTCTCTTTTATAAAAAATCTTATTTCCTGCAACCCAGTTTCTAATGTTTTTCTTGATTCTATTGGATGCCTCTCCATCTTTTCTTGTAAGCGACATTTGATACGCTCTGACATTTCATAAAGATGAGGCATAAATAACATTAAAACCAGCAATAAAACAGCAATAGAAAAAGCAAAATGTCTTTGATTACAATAAACATTTAAATTCCACAATCCCCAATCTTCATTGGTGGAATAACTAATAAATTCAGTATTATCCTTTAACGCTTTAAAAATATTCGTTCCCACCGGCTGCTCAGCAATAAATTTGAATAAACTATTGGAACTACGAAATACAAAAAACAAACAAGAGAGTAAGCCAACCGCTTTTTTCCCTGATATTTTATATGCAAATACGTACAATAAAGAAACCGCACTAAGGAATCCAAGAGCACTTGGTATATTAAACGCGTTATCAATTCTCATTCCTAAGAATTCGAGATTTCCCACTAAAAATTGAAACATAAAATGATACTTCACATCGGTTCCAGCAAAGAATGGATACTGAGTAGGGAAATTATTACCATAGGAAAAAGAGCGTATCATTCAAAGATGAGGAGAGAAATCACTATATACGGTATACCCAACATTTAAAGTCTCTGCCTTAACAAAAAAGGTTTTCCACATTAAAGTATAGGTTAAAATACATACCCCTAGTATTACTATTTTATCAAATGTCGTAATTCTAGCATATATCATCTTTTCTGTTTGCTCGCTTTTTCGTTTCAAGCGACTCATTAGAACCAGCGATACAACTGCAAAGAAAGACATTCCTATAACATTGGCCAAAACAAGTGGGTTTTCTTTGGTTTTAAATAAATAACCAAGCAAATAAACGCACCAGGTTTGTGCAATTGTTCCTACTAAAAAATATGCAGGAAGTACTATAAAATTAGGATTTAACATCATTTGCTTTCTTCCATAACTATACATCCCAA
The DNA here is from genome assembly GCA_905192625.1 of uncultured Clostridium sp. Lineage (GTDB taxonomy): Bacteria > Bacillota > Clostridia > Lachnospirales > Lachnospiraceae > Lachnoclostridium. The sequence goes on from CAJJLI010000095.1 coordinate 1,954, forward strand.
CGGTTTTTAACCCTGGAAACGCATAGGAACAAATTACATAGCCTAAAGCAAAGCAAATAACAAGATATAACAATGCAAACAAAGTGTTGTCCTCCTATACCCAAATGTAGTCCATTTTATGAATAGCAAATCTGTTGTGTATCTTTTGACAAAATACGTATAAATATACGAATTTATCTTCTTACTTAAGCATCTTAACAATTCGGTAGAAATATTGCATAAGCAAGTCCAATATAACTTCTATATTATACTATATATTGCATAATAATTAAAGGATATTTTAAATCTTAAAGCGTTCCACCATTAAAACTATTCATTTTATTCTTTAAAGATGGAGATGCATCTATTACTTCGAAGTATTCTTCGTCCGTCAATCCCTTCGCTGCGTCATTGGCATTCTTCAACATATTCGCATCCGTATAGATATCACCTAGCTTAAATTCCAAATCACCACTTTGACGTATTCCAAACATATCTCCAGGCCCCCTGAGTTTTAAGTCTTCGGATGCAATAAAAAATCCATCGTTGGATTTATTCAATATATCCAAACGCTCTCTAGTTTCTTGTTTACTAGAGCCACTAACCAAAATACAATAAGACTGATGTGCTCCACGACCTACTCTGCCTCGTAACTGGTGTAATTGCGCCAAGCCAAAGCGTTCTGCATTTTCTATCATCATTACTGTTGCATTTGGCACATTAACACCAACTTCAACAACCGTCGTAGATACAAGTACTTGTATTTTTCCAACAGAGAAATCTTCCATAATTGCATCTTTTTCCTTTGCCTTCATTTTACCGTGTAAATAGGCAATGTTTGTTCCAAATTGCAATGCCTCTCTCAACTTTTCAGTGTACTCAAGTACGTTCTCAGCCTCCATCGCCTCACTTTCTTCCACCATTGGACAGATGACATAGGCTTGTCTTCCTTCTGCAACTTGTTTGTCAATAAAACGATACGCGGTTGGTCGGTAACCAGTATCCACAACACAATTTTTAATTGGCAATCGATTTGCTGGCATTTCATTTAATACAGATATATCAAGATCTCCATAAAGAATCATTGCCAGTGTTCTTGGTATTGGTGTTGCACTCATAACTAAAACATGTGGTGTATACCCCTTCATCGATAAGTTTTCACGTTGTTTTACACCAAATCGATGTTGCTCATCCGTAATTACCAATGCCAATTTATCATAATCTACCTTTTCTTGAATCAATGCATGAGTCCCAACAATAATATCCACCTTATGTTGCTGAATTTCTTCATATGCCCTTCTTTTTTCAGCAGCCGTCATGGAGCCAACAAGGAGCTGAATGCGTATTCCATTCTCCGATAAATTCTCACACAAAGAATCATAATGCTGCTTTGCTAAAACTTCTGTTGGCACCATCAAACATCCTTGGTAGCCATGGATTGCTACGATATAAAGGGCTAATACCGCTAATATCGTTTTACCAGACCCAACATCTCCTTGCACAAGACGATTCATCGTATAAGTCCCTGATAAATCCTGAATAATTTCTTCTAATACTTTTTTTTGTGCACCGGTTAATTCATATGGCAACTTCTGCGTTACCTTCTCACATTCTCTTGCATTTTCTATAACAAAAGTATTTAATGTCTGTACTTTATTTTCTTTTAGATGTTTTAATACTAAGGTAAAGTTAAAGAACTCCTCAAATACAAGACGTTTTCTTGCTTCCATCATCGTTTCTCTGCTCTTAGGAAAATGGATTTCTCGAATCGCATGCTTGCGATTGATTAAATCATATTCTTTTCTTACCCTTTTTGGTATATATTCTTCCTCTTCTAAAAGATGAGTTAATGCATAATCAACCGCCTTTGATATTGCATGATTGCTTAATCCGTCCGTTAACGAATAAATCGGCTGCATTATATTTAATAATCTACGATATTCATCTTGTTTATATATTTTAGGCTGCTGGATGATTAGCATCGCATTTTTTCTTACCACTTTCCCGCGAAATATAAATCTACTTCCCAATCGCAAGGAGTTTTTTAAAAAGGGCTGATTAAACCAAGTTAAGGTCATAATTCCCGATGGGTCTTTTACTTTACAGCTTATTATTTGTAAATTCTTTATTTTTTTTATTTCTACCATCGTTGCGATACTTGCCTCAATCGCTACCGTAGAGCCTTCGCTTATGCTCGCAATTGGTATCGGTTGCTCATAGACATCGTATCCTCTAGGATAATGTTCGATCAAATCACAAACGGTATGAATTCCAAGCTTAGCAAAGTTTTGTGCTGTCTTTTCACCAACCCCTTTAATTACGCTAATAGGATCCGTCCATTTCATACTTTGGTACCTCTTTCTCTAAATAATTGCACATTTTATATTCGTCACTGGTAACATTGTACCATATTTTATTATGTAGCGGAGCATTTTTTAATGATAGGACGCATTTTCCTATCATGAACATCTTATGCATTGAATTCGAAACAAAAGTCTTTGGGCTTTCTTCAAAATGCTATTTCTATAAAGTATAAAGGGGTTTTGACACCCGAATCCTATAACGTAAAAAAGCGATTTTGATTCTAAAATCAAAATCGCCGGTAACCATATTTTTTATTCTACTGATAGCACATAGTAGTAAATTGGCTGACCGCCCATGTGAACTTCTACATCTACCATTGGATATTTCTCCATAATTTGTTCTGCGATTTCATTCGCAGCATCTTCGTTTGTATCTTGACCATAATAAATACTAATCAACTCAGAATCTTCATCCACAAGTTGTTCAATCAAGTCAATCGTAGTTTCAGAAATATCTTCTCCTACTGAAAGAATTGCTTTATCACCAATTCCCATGATATTTCCTTGTTTAATTTCTTTTCCATCAAGACTAGTATCACGAACTGCATACGTTACTTGACCTGTCTTAACACGATTCATCTCTTCAATCATTCGTTGTTCGTTTTCACTTGTACTCTTATCGAATACATAGTTAATGATTGCAGTAATACCTTGAGGAACCGTTTTTGATGGAATAACTATAATTTCTTTATCTTCTGTTAACGCTTTTGCCTGTTCTGCAGCTAATATAATATTACTATTGTTTGGTAATATAAATATTGTATCTGCATTCACGTGTTCAATTGCAGTTAACATATCTTCTGTACTAGGATTCATTGTCTGACCACCTTCAATTAGGTAATCCACACCAAGTCCATTAAAAATTTCATTAATACCCTCACCGATGGAAACTGCTACAAATCCAACTGCTTTTCTAGGTTCTTGTTTCTTTTCGACTGCAGAATCTGCTTTTTCAGCTTTTTCAGCTTCCATTAGAAGTCGCTCATTGTGCTCTTCTCTCATATTATCAATCTTCATTCTTGATAAAGAACCATAGGTTAATGCTCTTTGTATTGCGAGTCCAGGGTCATTGGTATGTACATGAACCTTGACAATGTCATCGTCAGATACAACCACAATGGAATCACCGATAGACTCTAGATATGCTTTAAAATCATGTTCAGTTTCTATATCGTAGTGTTTTTCAACATTTATAATAAACTCAGTACAATATCCAAATTTAATATCTGCTGTAGCGATATTTTCTTTACTAACTTTATTATTTCCTTCACTCTTTGCAGGGATGATTTCAAAAGATACTTCTTTGCCAAGCATCGCATCATAAGCACCTTTTACAATTTCTAATAATCCCTGGCCACCGGAATCAACCACTCCGGCTTCCTTAAGCACAGGTAGTAACTCTGGAGTGTACGCAAGTACTTCCTCCATCCGTTTTATTACTTCAGCACCAAAGTAAACCAAATCATCTGTTTCCGAAACCAATTCAACAGCACGCTCTGCACCGCCTTTTGCAACGGTAAGAATCGTACCTTCCTTCGGTTTCATTACTGCTTTATATGCTGTTTCTACAGCTTTGCAAAAAGCATTTGCCATAATTGTTACGTCGATCTTATCATAATCTTTTATTTCTTTTGTAAATCCACGGAACAACTGAGATAAAATAACACCAGAGTTTCCTCTTGCTCCTCTTAATGAACCGCTTGAAATCGCTTTGGATAAGTTCTCAATCGTTGGCTCTGCAATGCTACTTACTTCCTTTGCCGCAGAAATGATAGTTAACGTCATATTCGTACCAGTATCACCATCAGGCACTGGAAATACATTCAATTCGTTGATGTATTCTTTTTTCGCTTCGATGCTCTGTGCCCCTGCCATAAACATCTTCTGCAAAAGCAACGCATCTATTGTATTCAAAGTCACTGGTCAGTTCCTCCTTAATTCTAGTCGATGACTCTAACGCCCTCAACAAAAATATTTATTTTTGCGACTTCAATACCCGCAAATTCTTCTACTTTATATTTTACATTACTAATCAAATTTTCTGACACAGCAGATATACTAACTCCATAAGACACAATTATATGAAGATCAATCGTTATCTGATTATTTTCTATAACAACGTTAACACCATGATTTAAACTTTCGCGTCTTAAAAGTTTAGCCAAGCCATCCTTCATGCTGATGGATGCCATACCTACAACACCAAAGCATTCGACTGCAGAAGACCCCGCATATTTGGCAATTACGTCAGTATCAATTGCGATTTCACCCAATGAGGTAAGCATCGTCCCATTCATACATAACCCTCCAATCTAATGAAATATATTATATTATACCCTCTTTTCCTAAAAAAAGAAACATAATTTTATGAAATTACTCATTCTAACATAAAAACAATTAACAATTTATAGGCAAACCTTGCATATACTATAAAAAAGCATTTATTTTAGGAGTTATATATGCGAAGAATGGTTGGTTTTATTTTATTTTGGATTGCTATAGGAATGACTATAATGCTTTTTATAACAAATGGCTTTTTAGCTATATGTATTATAATCCTTCTTCTTATACTTGGATATAATTTATTCTGTAGATGCTAACATTATATTATATGTAGATTATTTGAAATAGATACAATCCTTACTATGATTCACATCATTTCAAATTAGGTTTCACAATCCATTCTACTTAATTAATCACTCTTGTTTCAAAAATAATATTTCAGCAAGCAATATAGCCTGCTGAAATATTAGATTTTGTTCCTTTTAAAGGAATGTCAACTCACTTAATTGGATTGAATTGTGCAAAAGAAAAGGGTGTCAAAGACTTGACACCCGCTTTTCCAT
>CAJJLI010000096.1 GCA_905192625.1 uncultured Clostridium sp.
CACCACCACTAATTCCAATTAACTTTACATTAGTATCTGAATAGGCTACGTCTACTTTCACCTGTTCCATACTCCTTGTAGACAGAAAACATGCTGGGGAAGCAGCAAAAGATTTTTTTCCACACCTTGCCATACCTGCTGCCACACTCACTAAACTTTGCTCTGCAATACCAACTTCAACAAATTGTTCAGGGTATGTATTTGCATAGTTTGTTAATGATGCAGAGCCTCTAGAATCACTACACAACACAACAATATCCTTATCTGTTTTTGATGCCTCCATTAAAACGTCACATATTACTTGCCTATTAGGTATGTTATGCATTACTGTCTCCCCCTTTCGTCTAATTCTTTTACTGCACTGTTATACTCCTCACTGGTAGGTACTCTATGATGCCATGATAATTGATTTTCCATAAATGAAACGCCGTAACCTTTTGTGGTATTTGCTATTAATATAGTAGGTTTATGTTTTGTCTCCTTAGCAAGTTGAAAGCCCTTCACTAATTCTTCTATGTTATTTCCATTTACATCAATCACATGCCAACCAAAACTTTCAAAGCGTTCTCTTAAATTCGTTTGGCTCATTACTTCTTCTGTTGTTCCAGATATTTGTAGTCCATTTCTATCTATCACGGCACACAGATTATCCAATTTATAATGGCCAGCAAACATAGCACCTTCCCATACAGAACCTTCTGCTAATTCACCATCTCCCATTACAGTGTATACACGATAATCTAAACCATCCTTCTTTCCTGCTAATGCCATCCCACAAGCTACCGATAGTCCATGACCCAAAGAGCCAGAATTCATTTCGATTCCATTTATTTTATTATTGGGATGACCTATGTAATTCGATTGATACTTAGAAAAGGTTGTAAGATCCTCCTTTGGAAAGAATCCAAGGTCAGCTAATACCACGTATAGCGATTCAACAGAATGACCTTTACTTAAAATAAAGCGGTCTCGATTCTTATCATTCATGTTGCAACCAGCAATATTCATCTCCTTATAATATAAGGTTACCAAAATATCCATGACACTTAAATCACCACCCATGTGACCACCTTTATTCTGGTAAATCAAGTTAACAACTTCTTTTCTAAGTTCAAATGCTTTTGCTTTTAATTTATCCATGTGAACTCCTTTTCTTCTATATATTAAATGGTTACTACTCACCACGCAAATAAGCTTTTACATCTTCCTCGATTGGATCATAAAAATCAGGTGTTATACCAATGTATTTACACGCTTCATACAATACCGGAACTACATTCTTATGTATTCCCACACAATGATGAATATAAGGACCTTCTACAATCTTTGCTTCTAATCGTTCAAGATTAGCAACTTCAATCCATACATAGGTACCCTTTGTATATGGGCCTTCAACACCTTTTGCATTACCAAGTAGTAATGAATAATTTCCGTTATCACCATCAAAGCGACATAATGTCATCTCACCATGTTTTGCTTCAGCCTCAATTGCACCAGGGTGATTAAATGCAAGTGGGAATCCAATTGTAGGTTTTTCTTTCGCGACAGATAAAGGCCATGGCCCACAATGTTGTAACAGCTCTCCATTCTCATTGTCTGGATGTCGCACGGTCCAATCAGCAAAAAATGAACGAGTATCATCTAATGTAGCTGATTCTACCAATAATGATGTAATTGCTCCATGAATATCAGTCTCACAAACAACTGGAATCCCTTCTTCATTTAACAATGAATTTGCTGCACAAGGCATAATTCCTAATTGCTCTTGCAATTCATTCCAACATTGGATTGCAATTGCCCTACAACCATATTTCTTTGCTAAATCTTTCATTGCAACCTTTAAGGCAGCCACGTTTAAAAGCGCTTCTTCGTTAACACATATTTTCATATTTTCTTTACAGTATGCAATGACTTCATTAATTTCATCGTTTTTTTCTTTAACTTCTAGCACTTTTCGTGTAAGTTCCGGAAGAGGAATCGGAGCTATTTGAATATTAAACTTTTCTAATAATTCTCCTTCATTAAACAGTGTGGACCAAAAGTCAAATGGTCTAGGTGCAATCTGTAGAATTCTAGTATTACGAAATGTATCAACAACATTACATACCGCAAGAAAATCTCGCAAGCCTCTTTCAAACTCTAAGTCATCCAATCTACAATTCGTCATATATGTAAAAGGAACTTGAAACCTTCTTAAAACTTTACCAGTAGCAAATAAACCACATTGGCTATCTCGTAAACGAATACCATTCTCATCCGGCCTCTCATCTCTTGGTCCCCACAGTAGAACTGGTACATTAAGTTTCTTAGCCAATCTCGCCACAACATATTCAGTTCCAAAATTACAATGTGGAATAAATAATCCTTTTACTTTTTCCTTAGCAAACTTCTCAGCTACCTTTTCCATATCTTCATCGCTATAAAGAAGCCCTTCTGAATTAATATCCTTAATGTCAACATAATCAACCTTAAGTTCATCTAGTTCGCTTCTCGTTAAATCCGCATACTTAACAGCATCCGGAGCACTAAAGATACTTCTCCTTGTTGGTGCAAAACCAATTTTAATATTTTTCATATAACCCTCCCTGTTTAGGCAATAAATGTTCCTGCATGTTTCACTCAATTATCGTCCATTCTATTTTTTATTAAATATCAACTTAATATTATTAAATTTTTTTAAATTTGTAAATAGTATTTAGTTAAATTCTTTAAAATAATTCAATATATTTTTCTAAATAAATTAAATTACAATAATTTTAAGCGCACAATAAGCTCCGCAGAAATACCGTATTGTATAGTGTATTCAATAATAGATAATTATAAACACATTATTTAACATAATTTCACTATTAATATTCCTAAATATAGTTTGAATTTAAATCTTAAATTAAAATTTAGTTCAAATTGAATATTTACATTTTGATTATTAATATCAACTAAATTTATTTCGTTCATTTAAAACACTACTCAATATGTTCATTTCATGGCCAGATATTTAAAATCAAGAAAGAGAACTTATGAATCATCTTCGCTAAGTGACATAAAAAAGGTTGTCACCCCACATACATATGGAATAACAACCTCTTTCTTATTTGGCCTTTACCGAATTTATATATTTATTTGTCGAAGATTAAAAAAGTCCCCTAAGTTATATTAAAATAATTATTAATAATATTTTCCTAAAATTTTTTCTCAATTTTGCAATTCATCAATATACCTGTTCATAATCCATTGGACCCTCTTTTATAAATATCTGGTATTATTTTTATCCTCACCGGCAAATCCCTGCTGTTTCAACAGTTCTGCCACTTCTGGATAATGGTTATAATCTGATGTGTAAAAGTCGGCCGTAAGCTGTGAGAAGTTTCCCACACGGCTGTTCCATGGGCGTTTTTTCAAATATTCCGCATAAATAGTGTCATATTGTTCTAAAATATCCCCGAGTTCCGTCTTATAGCGTTCCTCAAAGTAAACTGCTTCTTTCGGTAAGCGTGGCTTTATTCCAGGATTTTCCTCTGGGTAGCCAATACACAGACCAATCATCGGAAGAACGTATTTCGGAAGGTTCAATTCCTGAACCATATCCAATGCGTGAAGCCGGACATCTCCAATAGGAACAGTCCCAAGTCCAAAGGATTCCGCTGCAGCTACCGCAGTTCCCAAGGCAATGCCCACTTCGTTTGCACCTACAATCAGGTTATCGATTCGACTCATAACATTATCAAATTTCTGTCCCTTCGATTGACACGCCAGCCATGTACGATAGAAGTCTGCACAGAAAATGAAAAAGGCTGGGGCTTGTGCAATCTGCTTCTGACCTCCGCATAATTTAGAAAACATTTTCAGGCGTTCTCTATCTTTGACTGCAACGACAGAAACATGTTGGAGATTTACCCAGTTAGGAGCAGCCTGTACAGCTTTGATAATCTGGTCTAATACTTCTCCTTCTACATCTCTATTTTCGTACTTACGTACAGAACGATGAGAAAGCAGAATTTTCATTGTATCATTCATCTTCGTATATTCTCCTTTTTTTATGATTGAAGGTAATCTGGTATATTTCTCCAGAGTACCTTCTTGTATCTACAGTTTACTTTTTCAGATTTGAAATAGCAAATACCTAAACCTTAAACCATGGTTTACTTGACGGGCATATCAAAACATTTTATACTGTATAAAACAATGCAAAATAATCCAGGGCATAATGTGCTTTCCATTCTATCATTACTCTCATTTTAAACAGAAAGGAGCTACAATGGAAATCAGAGTATTACGCTATTTTCTGGCGATTGCCAGAGAAGGAAGTATCACAAATGCTTCTAATCATCTTCATGTCACACAGCCAACTCTATCACGCCAGATCAGAGAATTAGAGGATGAACTAAAGCAGAAATTGTTTGTCCGCGGCAGTCACAATATGTCGTTGACAACAGAAGGAATTATATTTCGGAAACGTGCAGAAGAAATCATCTCTATGGTGGATAAAACAGAGGCAGAGTTCAAATCTATGGAAACTTCCATGAATGGCGACATTTACATTGGTGGTGGAGAAACAGATGCTGTAAAACTGGTTGCTGATGTGATTACAGAACTACAGGAATATTATCCAAATATACACTACCATCTCTACAGTGGCAATGCCTCCGATGTGACAGAACGTCTTGACCGAGGTTTGCTAGATTTTGGTATCCTAATCCAACCGGCAGATATTTCAAAATATGATTATCTTCACATGCCAGCAAAAGATACCTGGGGTGTCGTGATGCGAAAGGACAGCCCTTTAGCCTGCAAAGAGTCCATTACAAAATCTGATTTATTCGAACTTCCGCTAATCTGTTCCAGGCAGGCACTATCCGAACATTTGACCGAAAACGAATTTCGAAAATGGTTTGGTCTAGATTTTGAAAAATTGAATGTGGTTACAACATTTAATCTTATTTACAATGCAGCAATCATGGTAGAGGCCGGAGTTGGATATGCCATTACCATTGACAAAATCGCAAATACTACCGAAAGCAGTAGCCTGTGCTTTCGACCGCTGGAACCTACATTGAATACAGGGTTAGATATCATTTGGAAAAAACATCAGGTATTCTCTCCGGTAGCGGAACTTTTTTTAGAAAAAATTACAGAACGATTTCAACAGTAATTAGTCTCTTATTTTACAGCACTTTATTTATAGTTCTAGAGGTTTAACGCAAAAAAACTGCACTATCTGAACAAGATCAAAGGGCAATGTAGCTGCGCAACATTCGCCTGTAGGGATTTTTTTTTATTACAGAAAACATCACTTTAACACATTTTATCAACAATCTCTTAGCTATAAATTAAAAAAATTGTGTAACATCGTTTCTTTGCAGGAAACCTATGCCACACAACTTGATTATTCACAACTTATATTAGTTATAATTTTATGCAAATTTGATAATACTTCCTTTGCTTCTGGTAATGAAAGATTTAAATTACACCCCATTTTTACTGGTATTTCAAGTGCCTCTTTTTTTAGTTCCTGTCCTTCCTTCGTTAAATTGATGAATACTGTTCTTTCATCCATTCCTCTTGTTCGCTTTAACAAACCTTGTTGTTCCAATTTTTTTAACATTGGAGTTAAAGTACCAGAATCTAAATAGAGTTGTTCTCCTAATTCTTTCACTGTTATATCGTCTTTTTCCCAAAGGGCTAACATGGTAATATATCCAGTATATGTTAATCCAATTGGATCAAGCAACGGTTTATATTTTCTAATAATCTCTTTTGAACAGACATAAAGTGCAAAACATAATTGATTCTCAAGTAGCAAAGCTTTTTCTCTTTGATCTTCCATACTGCTCCTCTATTCTAATAAATACTTTTTTTCATATGGACACAAGCATATGAGGAATGCCGTAACTACAACCTCATTTACTTATAATCGTTCATTCCAATTATAATGATTTTCATTTTATTGTCAATGAATAGATAATGGTTTGATTATCTTCATTATATAATAATAACCAAACCATACCCATATTTATTTATATTATTCTTTATTTTTATCTTTTACTCAATTCCATTCGCCTCTTACTTCGCTCAAAATTATAAAATAAAACATAAGTCACAAAATATAGCTTTATAATAATTCACTAATTTTCTTGTCTATATCTTCAATGGAATCCACTGGTTCATAACGTTCTACAACATTACCTTCTCTATCAACAAGGAATTTTGTAAAGTTCCATTTGATAGAAGAATTGTTCTTATAATCCGGATCCATACTCTCTACAATCGATACTAATAGCTCATTCCCTTCAAGAGATCCACTGAATCCTTTTTGATCTTTTAGGTATTTGAATAATGGATGTGTATTTTCTCCATTTACATCTATTTTTTCATGAATAGGGAATTTAATACCAAAATTTAAATCGCAGAACTTCACGATGTCTTCTGCACTTTCAGGCGCTTGCTCTCTAAACTGATTGCATGGGAAATCTAAAATTTCAAATCCTTTTTCTGCATATTTTTCATATAAATCTTCCAATTCTTTATATTGTGGTGTAAAACCACATCTTGTTGCGGAATTTATGATTAAAACAACCTTACCTCTATATTTCTCTAAAGATACTTCCTCACCACTTGCTCTCTTTACTATAAAATCATATATACTCATAACATACTCCTTCCATGTAACAAAATTTATAGGTTTCTTTTATTCATTCAATTATAAGTGAGATATCCATCATTTATTCCTAAATATAATTGAATGTTTAAACATAATCAAATCATTCGTATTGTTTTCTATTTAATTGTATGCAATTAAATCTTGTATTAAGAATACATCAATTGAATTAGAATGTCAAGGCAGTTTCCGATTTTTTTATTATAAATAGTAATAAACTGAAAATAAGAAAACGCAGGAACATCTCAAAAGAAGATATTCCTGCTAAATATTTGGCAATCATTATAATGATTTACTCTCATTATTAAGAGACGAACATATTTATCATATAAACAATTTACGCCCATAATCCTAGAAGATAAATGTTGGATGCCCAAAAGCATTACATTTTATTCATCTTCTTAATATACACTTATAACAACTGGTTCTTCAAGTTGAATATACTTTGAATAATTCGGTGACA
>CAJJLI010000097.1 GCA_905192625.1 uncultured Clostridium sp.
AGTCGTATATTTTATTAGGTCCAAACCCATATCGTAACATGTAATCTAAAATAAAATAATGTACTGCATATGAGCCTATAGATTCCTCTGTTTTTTGAGCAATTGTTCCGTCTGGATTTGGAGGTAGTAACTCAGGGCTGATTGGAGTATCACAGATATCAAAAAGCGTCTCCCTAATACCATCATTCTGTTTTTTGGCATAAGCTTTAACAATACTTCTTACCAAAGTTTTTGGTATCGACGAATTTACCCCATACATACTCATTTGGTCTCCATTATAGGTACACCATCCAAGAGCTAACTCAGATAAATCTCCTGTTCCTACTACTATTCCATTGTATTTATTCGCCATATCCATAAGAATTTGAGTTCGTTCCCTTGCCTGAGCATTCTCATAGGTTATATCATGAACATTCATATCATGTCCAATGTCGTGATAGTGTTGAATACAAGCATCTCTAATTGGTATCTCTAATAATGTGACATTCAATGCTTCCATTAGTTTCTTTGAATTTTCTAATGTTCTAGATGTTGTTCCAAAACCAGGCATTGTAATTCCAATGATACCTTTCATGTCATATTTATTTAATTTAAATGCCTCTACAGTTACCATTAACGCCAGCGTAGAGTCCAAACCACCTGATATACCAATTATAGCTTTACTACATTGTATTTTTTTAAGTCGTTGAGCTAATCCAGTGATTTGGATATTCATAATTTCTTCAGAACGTCTATCTATATTATTTGGAACAAATGGTAATATAGACAATTCCCTATTTGATTTGAATTTATGAGATGCAGGTTCAAATGTTTTAACAACTATACGTTTATAGTCTTTCTTTTCTTGGACAATCATATAAGAACTGTTCACTGTCCTATCATTGATACATTTTTCTATATCAATTTGGCCATAGGTTATTTCTGTATTACTTAAAAATTTAGATTCCGATATAACATGACCATTCTCAGCGATAATACAATGCCCTGAGAACGCATTGTCTGTAGTAGACTCCTCCGATGTTGCAGATGCATATACATAACCACACATGCACCTTGCAGAATGCATCCTCACTAAATCTCTTCGATATTCTGATTTCCCAATCGTTTCATTACTTGCTGAAAGATTTACTATGATATTAGCACCATGCAAACAATGATAGGAAGACACAGGTATCGGGCCCCATAAATCTTCACACACCTCAGCACCGATAACTGCTCCTGTTACTTCATCTTCAATAAGTAAATTTGTTGTAAACGGATACGTAACCCCTTTCATGGTCAATTCATCGTTAATTCTATCAAATGAAGGTTTAAAATTTCTTGATTCGTAAAAGACACTGTAGTTCGGGATGTAGGTCTTAGGTATTACTCCAAGAATTTTCCCCTTATGAACTGCGATTGCACAATTAAATAATTGATTATCCTTTCTTAACGGCATTCCTACAAACATAATTGGGTTATATTCGCTATTAGATTCTTCAACAAATCGAAACAATTCATTCATAGCACTATTTATTAATGTGGAATGATTAAATAAGTCTCCACAAGTATAACCAGTAATACAAAGTTCTGGAAATACTGCGATTCTTGTTTGCCTCTCACCACTACTATTTTTTATATTAACTTCATTGATAAGTTCTAACATTCTATCTACATTGTAACTTGGATCTCCAATTTGGATTGACATAGGTGTTAATGTAGCTACTTCAATGATTCCGTTATTTATAAAACCATTCATTAATTTCAACTCCTTTTTTCAATGACTGAAATAAAATGTACTATATTCCGCATCAGCCACTGAAATATTTGCTGTTACCGGTGACACTTTTCAAATCCATCCTTATATTACTTCCTCTTTTCTAGTATCATGTAAGAGACTCATTTTCATTTCATAATATTCCGGAGTCATATCTATATAATGTTTATGTGGATTTTCAAAACGCTGTTCTTCTGGCCATATTTCTTTTTCTAGTTGTAGTTTCACATATTCCCGAATTTCTTCTAGTTTTTTTTCTTTTTCTACTCTTTCCCCATTCTTTACTACAAGTCTTTGGAGTTCCTTCACAGTACAATCGGTGAAGTAACGATTCTTCCAAGGCTTTTCTGGATCTACATACCGATAAGGATGATTCATGTCAATTTGCTCATTCTCTCCTGCAATTAAATCAGCGATTGCATTTCCTTCCTTACAGTAAACACGATATACCTTCTTTCTACCTGGATTTGTTATCTTTTCTACTGTTTCTGATACTTTTATTCTTGGCTTGTACCTACCTTCTTCTTCTACTGCTACTATTTTATAAACAGCACCAAATACCGGATCGCTTTTGGCTGTAATTAACCTCTCCCCTACTCCAAAACTATCGATACAAGCGCCTTGCATCATGAGAGATGCAATTGTATATTCATCAAGGCTGTTAGATACAATTATTTTACAATCTTTCAGTCCCTCATCATCTAACATTTTTCTCACCTTTTTAGATAGATAAGCAAGATCGCCAGAATCCAAGCGAACTCCTTTCAACCTCTTTCCTAAAGGCTCTAATACTTCCTTGGCAACTCTAATGGCATTGGGCACCCCTGAATGGATAACATCATAAGTATCAATCAGTAAAACAGTTGCATCTGGATATTTCATTGCATAATTCTTAAATGCTTCATATTCATCTTTAAAATACATGACCCAACTATGTGCCATAGTTCCACTTACTGGAATCCCAAAATGCTGACCTGCTAAAACCGTTGCTGTACTGTTTGCTCCACCAATGTAAGCAGCCCTTGCTCCATAAACTGCAGCATCCACATTATGAGCACGTCTTGCACCAAAATCCGAAACAGCACGTCCTGCTGCCGCTTTTACAATTCTCTGGGTCTTAGTTGCTATCAATGACTGATGATTTATTTGAGTTAAAATGGCAGTTTCAATTAACTGCGCGTCAATCAGTGGAGCCACGACTGTTAATATCGGCTCATTGGGATACATAATGGTCCCCTCTGGAAAGGAATAAATATCTCCACCAAACCTGAAATGCCTTAAATAATCCAAAAAATCATCCTGGAATAAATCCAACGATCTCAAATATTCAATATCCTCATCATCAAAATGCAAATTCTCAACATATTCTATAATTTGTTCTAGACCTACAAAAATTGCAAATCCACCTTGGTCAGGATTTTTTCTATAAAACACATCAAATACTACTCGAGTATCATTATTTTCTTGTGAAAAATAACCATTTGCCATGGTCATCTCATATAAATCCATTAACATACTTAAATTTCTTTTATCAAACTGAGTCACAGGAATCATCCCCTTTCAATATGATTTGGTAACTCCTCATGAATTCCATTTAGTTTTTTTGCCAAATCAATTAAATTTCTCGCTTCTTCATTTCTTAGAAACTTTACATCCAGCGCATCCGTACCTAATCGATAACGATCCAATGCATCGGCATCCTTAAATATCTGATATATTAGAATACCGTTATCCATAAATAGTCCTTCACTGGATATTCTATCTATTCCCACTTTGTCATCCAAGTCATGATAATACATAGCGTAATATGCTCTTTTATCAAAAAGAAGAGGATGATGATTACAGTATTCTTTGTAATACAAAGCTGCACGCTGACCATGTCCTACATCGTATCCGTCATCATATCGCCTTGAATCATGAAAGCATGTAGCCATGCATAGAGCATCTAAATCATCAGGACTCATATGTTTTATATCACCAATCAATAATGCAAAAAATAAAACTCTCTTACAATGCTCTTTGGTGTGAAGTTCACTTGTTTTTAACTGAAACTCTACCTCTTGTTCCATAAAAGAGCTCCAATGTAAATATTGCTCCCTGATTGAATCGTATTCTTTTTGTTTTAATATTTCTTCTAATGGCTTATCCACCTTTGTTATCTCCCTTTAAAATAATTGTGTGTTTTCTCAGTATGCTACACTCTTTTTTATATATTATTCTTATTCTTCATTGCTTCTTTTACATCAGCAAGCACTTTGGCAATATCTTCATGAAACGCCATTCCTTTATTCTTTAACTCCTCCGGCAATAGCGCATCTTTTGGATTAATTGTAATGTAATAAGCGTTTGGTAGGTTATAAGTGAGGTTCCAGAAAGGCTCCTGTATGAACATTGGTGTCATTCTTCCTACACCCAATTCTATAAACAATATCTTTTTCTTCTGATTATCCAAAACAAATTGCTGCCATTTCTCATGCTCTTCATTAAATTTTTTTCCCTCAAGAAAAACAAAAGAGCGAACCCATGGTTCCATTGGTTGACCGCACTTTGGACACATCGGAAGCATTTCTGTTGGAATCTTTGTATCTGTAATTGACTCGTTCATCTTATAAGTCATATCTTTATTATCATATATCTCATCATGACATCTTCGACTACACTGATAATATCTCCAATCCCCTTGAATTGCGCTGATTTTCTGCTCTGGAACTATTCCTGTAAATTGAAAATCCTGATTTGTAGTAAGAATATGATAATTCTTATTTTTGATGATATCCATTAGGTCATAATACGTCTCTCCTGTTGGACTCTCATAAAGCAGATGAACCAATCTGGCAATAAATGCCCATCTTTCCTCTGGTGTACGATAATGATAATAGAATCCATTAAAACTACCTTCAAATCCATATTTTTTATAGAAATCTGCAAATGCTTCATGAAATAACTTATCTCCTTCATACCAGTGGGTATATCCCGCTGCTGCACTCATTCCGGAAGCTGCCCCTATCAATATCGCATCTGCCTCTTCTATCTTTTCAATCATTTGAATAATCTGCTTTTCGTAGCTTTTTTTTGTAATATCCTTCAATTTCATATATTGCTTTACTCCTATTTACTTTTATTGTTTTGTTGTTAGTTTAATTATAACAACTAGAGTTTATCATTTATGATGTTTCAGGTCAAGTGGTTGTTACTATATTTTTATCAACAAAAACTTAAAAGTAATGTAAAATTAATATCCAATTAACATTAAATACTTCATAAATGAAAAGTACGAGTAGCTTTATAATGGAAATAGCATTAGATAGTTAGATATAAATAAAAGGTTTTATAACAGATTAGAACCAGATGTTATTCTTGAACTAGAAGAACTTTAAAGATAAATAGGGAAAATTACTACGAACTGATAAAGTAGTAATTTTCCCTATTTAGAATTGAATTTTAATCACTAGTGGTTTCCTGGAATCTTCCTTCTTGTCAATTCACTTTGATTCCAATTAATTTATTTTATAAACATATTGATAATATCCCTGCATGTATGAATTACTCCTAAATTTTTAGTTCCTTAATTATACTCATGGTTAATACTGATTTCGAATTATCAATGATACAATCGCTCCGCACCCATCTTTTCGATTTGAAATTTCAATCGTTCCGTTATGCTGTTCAGCCACCGATTTCGCAATATAAAGCCCCATGCCATAATGTTTTCCAGAGCGTTCTATCTTCTCTGTAAAAAACTCCATTGTGGCATTTTTAAGTCCAGCAACTGTAAAACCTTTACCGCTGTCTATTATGGTAAAAGTTAATACTTCATCACTTCCAGTTATTTTAAATTCAATTTTACTTCCCTCTTTCGAATACTCTACTGCATTATCAAAAATATTTAAAACAGCTCTTCCAATAAGCACTACATCACCGTTAAATATTTCAGGCAGTTTGTCATACTCTATAAACAAAATAATATTTTTTACATGACAAAGCGCTTTTGCTTGTTTCTCAATGTCGAAAATAAAATCTTGTACCAAAAATGGTTGATTTTGAACCTTCGAAGAATCCTTCACAGTAGCGGCTGTCATCAGCAGTTCGATATAGTTTTCTATCTTCTCTGAGCTTCTTTGAATGTATTGCAATAGCTCCTTATCTGCAGTTGATAAATCTGATTCTAACAGTAGCTCGGTATTACCCCTAATAATTGTTAACGGTGTTTTAATGTCATGGGCAATTGCTGAAATTTGCGTTGTTTTACTTTGTTCCAAGTCCCATTGCTGATTTAAAGAATCTGATAATGCTACTTTTAGTTCGCCTATGGATTGCAACACCGTATTTAGCTCTCGAATTTGTGTAGGAACTATTTCAAAATTTAAGTCTTTTTCTTTTATTAAATCAGTAGCCTTAATAAGAGGAGCAAGTTCAGTCTTTATTTTTTTACTGAATTTGAAGGCAATAACGATTGCACTTAATATGAAACAACTAAAAAAAATAGCAATGGCCAATAGCTCAGGATTAGGAAAGAGTTTGTTCAACATGGGCGATGAAAAATGCGCTAACATATCATATTTTATAACTAGACTACTCTCATCCATGCGCTGAATATTTCTGTATTGGCTACTAGATAGTTTCGACTTTCCAAGCAGATACTCCCTTGTGCGTGATATCTCTTTTTCTGTCATGTTGCTATTTAAAGCCTCACCTGTTTTTCCAAACAATACATAAGTACTGGGGTAAGGAATCAAAGATGGATCAAAAACATCGCTTTGCATCAGTTGATCTTCTACCTTCTGCAGTTCTTGCTCGGCATAATTTGCCGGTAAAATTACCCCTTTTGCAAGTGCGTAGTAAAAGCTAAATATAATAGTTGCAATAATCAATATCATAACAACGCAAAATACAGCTAAATAACGCAAGAATATTCTATATAAAGAAGCAGCCTTCGGTTTATTTATTTCCATTTATAGCCTACCCCCCACACCGTTTCAATTGGGCATTTTGCATGTTTTGAAAATTTTTCTCTAATATTCTTCACATGTACACGAATCGCAGCAACATCACTTTCTGAATCAAAGCCAAAAGTTAGTTCTAAAATACGCTCTAACGAAAAAACCTGACCTTTGTTCCGTGCCAAAAGTTCGCAGATTTCATATTCGGTTTTAGTTAAGGAAATCAACTTATCATTTACCTGAATTGCCTTCTCAGATAAATCAAAGCGGACATCTTCAAGAACCAGTGTTTGATGACGCTCACGATGTTCTCTACGTAGATGAGCCGAAACTCTTGCACGCAATTCAGAAATACTAAATGGCTTTTTAATATAATCATCTGCACCGATGGTGAAGCCTTCCACAACATCCTGTTCCATTG
>CAJJLI010000098.1 GCA_905192625.1 uncultured Clostridium sp.
AGATGAATTATTGAAAATAAGTTACATATGGCACCTCAATAGAGCTACCTTATATAAGGTGGCTCTATTTTCATATGTTTTTCATTATTTGCATAATTTGTGATATAATATACATAAAATTATATTGATGCAGGGATTACTTCTTATCTACAATTTTGTATTATTTATTGGTATTTTGGGGGAAATATTATGGATAATAATGGAGAAAAAAGATTTATTGTAGGAGATATTGCTGTTTTCTTAATGGCTGCCATTAGTGTAGTTTGGCCGATGATGCTTATTGGGGTTGCAATATTGTTACTTGCTAGATATCATCGATGGGCGATGGTTGAAAATGAAATTTACAAAGAGCATATTTTGAATCAAACTCTTATTCAGAATATAGAAGCCAATCAATCAAAATTGGCTACATTGGAAGAGACTATTGAAAGAGAAAAGTCCAAAATAGAGCATGATATTGAAGCACGTATTAGCAAAAAGAGTACTGAGCTTAATCAGTTGTCCTCTGAAATATCAAAAGTTAAAAAGGAACTAAAAAATAAAAAGCTAGAGGTTGAAAATCTAGAGCCTTTAGTAACAGTAGTTAATATAGATACGGAAGGACTTGAACTTGCTACATCTCAGGAACTAAAAAATATATTATCTAAATATAAGTTAGAAGAAGCTGAATTAGTAAAAAATAATACGGCTGTAGATGCGTTTATTAACGATGATAAAAAGTTTGTAAATAATCAAATACGTCAGATTTTACGTTCTTTTAATGCTGAATGTGATCTAGCTATATCTAATGTTACACTTAAAAATATTGATACAATGAGGAATAAAATCCTAAGATCTTATGAAACTCTAAATAAAATTTATAAATCTGATGGTGTACAAATTACGAAGGATTTTCTTGAAAATAAGTTACAACAATTAATTACAGCTCACGCATATCAAGAAAAGTTAGAAGATGAGCGAGAACAAAAGAGAATTATACAAGAACAATTAAAAGAAGAAGAAAAAGTCCGTCGTGAAATTGAGCGTGAAAAAGTAAAAATTGAGAAAGATGAAACTCAATTTAAAAATGAAATTTCTAAGCTAATGAAATACTTGCAAAAGACTGATAATGAAGTAGAAAAGACCTTATACATTGATAAGATTAAAGAATGTGAAGAAAAACTTTCTGAGCTTGAAACTGTTAAATCTGATGTATTAAATCGAGAAAAGAATACACGTGCTGGTTTTGTTTATATTATCTCTAATATTGGCTCATTTGGGGAAAATATTTTTAAAATTGGTATGACTAGACGTCTTGAACCTATGGATAGAATTAAGGAGTTAAGTAGTGCATCGGTGCCATTTGAATTTGATGTTCATGCATTAATCTTTTCAGATGATGCACCTACATTAGAATCTATTTTACATAATACCTTTAGAGAATATGAGGTAAATAAAGTAAATCATAGAAAAGAATTTTTCTCTATTCCGCTTGATAAAATTGAAAAAGTTGTGACAGAACATCATAATGCAACTGTACAATGGACTTATGATGCGGCTGCAGAAGAATATAGAGAATCCCTGGCTCAATAAGATATTCTGGAAAAATTAATTATTATAAAAAGCTCTACAATAAAAGTTTATACTTATGTAGAGCTTTTATTTATAGCATTATGATTTTGGGAGAGACCTATGAATGATCAACAAATATTATCAGTAATTAAGGATTATATTCAGAATCGTAGCATTAACCAAGCCTTGATGATTACTGGCGAATGGGGATGTGGCAAAAGTTATTTTGTAAAAAATAGTGTAAAAGAATATTTACGTAAAAATGGAATTTTAGATAATAAAAACTATATAGTATTTTCCTTATATGGGATTAATAATTTAGTTGACTTTAAAACTTCATTCTACGACAAAATTTTTATTAATCAATATTTAGGAGAGTCTAATAAGGCACGAAAAACAAAAAATATTTGTGAACGACTATTTAATTCAGTTTCTAGTACAATTGATACGAGTGCTATTGGAGTACCAGTAAAGATAAATTTAGCCGAATTAATACATAAGAGTGATCTTGTACAATTAGAGAATTGTATTTTTGTATTTGATGATATTGAACGTTGTGAATTATCTGCTACTGAGTTATGGGGCTTTATAAATAAGTTGACAGAGAATAGGGGGATTTCTGTAATTACTGTTGCAAATGAGAGTAAAATTTTGGAGAAAGATTCAGAAAATGACAATTATAAAATAGAGAAAGAGAAGGCTGTTTATTGTACCCTTGCATTTTCTTATGAAATAGCTAATATTTTTGATGAGTTATTAAATGAATATGAAGAAAAAGATATCAGGGAATATATATCAAGTAATAAAAAAATTATATTAGAGGAAATTCGTAGACAACAACCTAATAACATTAGGACTCTCAAATTTGTGTTAGCAGTTCTTGTTAATTTATTAAGGGCACTTTATAAGTTGGAGGATAAGTCCTTTTTAGAACATAGTGAATTGTATAATAAGTTTTTAAAATATATTGTTTTAAGAGCTGTACAGTATAAAGTTAATCCTAAAGTAGAGATTGATTGGAGAAACGATGATTTTGGATTTATTTCTAAGTTAGATGGTCAGGATACTCCTGAGAATATAATATGGGGGTTTAAATTTATAGATATTTATATTAATAGTTCATATTTAGATAATCAGTTGTTAAGAAATGCTTATGAAAATGAATTGAAGCTATATGAAGATGCTTTTTTGGCATTTAATCATTTAGCAGACTGGACTCAATATTGTGATGAGCAAGTTTGCGAATGGTTAAATCAATTAAAGGATGAAGTAAAAAATTATAAATATAAAACCTCAATGCTTAGACAAATTTTATGGCGTGTTGCATCGATAAAGCACTATACAACGTTACAATATGATTTTGAAAGCTTTGTTGAGGACATTAAAATAGCATTTTATAGTGACAATGAAATAACCAGAGATATATTGTTACAACAAAATAAAGATGATAGTGTTTATAAAACATATGAAGAGCTTATTAGTCCTTTAGTTAAAATTGCTGATGAGAATTATAGACAACGGTTGAAAAAACTAAATCTATTTAAGTATTTATCTAGCAATCATATGTCAAATATGGAGTTATTAAAATATATACATGCTAATATAAATGAGTATTATAATGCCAAAGAATTCGCTAAACATCTAGGCACAATAGATGAGTTAAAAGGATATTTTATGAGTGCAAGTGAATGTGACATAGATTCTTTTCGAGGCATAATTCGAACAGTGTATTTGCAGATAGTTAATATCGGCCAATTTTTGGGGGCTGATAAATCCTATTTAGAAGAAATACTAGTAATAGTTAAAAGCAAGATAGCAAAAGAAAAATATGGAGCGATTATGAAATTCAATTTAGACTGTTTAGTTCATGATTTAAAAAGTGCAATACAGGTTTTAAGTTCTAGTTCTAATAATGTTATATAGATTAAGAAAATGTATCCAATACTTTATAATATGCGGCCAATGAAGGTGGATAACTTATATTAGATGAAGATATGTGGTATGGGGAAGAAGATAAATTGAGTGATAATAAAGCCGAGAAAATAATTGATCTAACTCTTTGTGTTCTAGATTTGACTGCTACTGGTGGGATTCCAATTTTAAGCTCTATTAAAGAAACAGCTAAATGTATAAAAGATATACCTAATGAGATTTTTTTAATAAAATTAGATCGATTTATTAAGGCTGTTACTTCAAATGATGAGAAGGATGTTTTATCTTTCAGAAAATTGTATAAGAAAAAATATCTTAACAATGATGAGGTACGATTAGAACATATAAAATGGCTTATGATTAAAATTGACTCATTCAATGAAGAGAAAAAGGCTGAATGGATGGGAATACTATTTAAATGGTATATCGAAGAAAAATTAGAGTGGAAACGATTTTGTATTTTTGTTAATGCACTCGAATTTTTACTAGTTCAAGATGTAGAAACCTTATTAACCTCTAATTTTGAAGTGTCGGAATATAATACAGATCTAGATTTGACTCAAGACTATAAACAAGCCAAAAATGGGAAAATCAAAAAAGAGGATAACGCTACACCTTTAAACTTGATAGAGATTGATAGAGGAATTTATTTGCGATTGCTATCAGTTGGGTTAGCTAGTATTAGTGGAGCGACATTAAGTTTAGTGCAAATGCCTGATATTATAAAGGTACCATTAGATAAAGATTTAGCGTTAATGATAAGTATTTTATCTAATTTCTAGGTTTACATTCAAATCCCGATAACAATAGTAACTTATTATTTCTATTGATTATAAAATCAATACGAAAGGTTATATCATCGCATACTTTTGTATTAAGTATTTTATTATTTTTAGTCTGGATTATAGTTTAGCCAGCATCCTTCGTCATCAGCATTAAAGAAGTGTATATCAGTATTATTATTTATATTAGTAATTCTCTCAATTATCTTGGTACATTCAGCATTTAATATATGATCCTTTTTGTGTCCTTTGTGAATAGAAATAAATATCTTAAAGGGTTCACTATTATCTTTTAGTATTTGTTTTAAAATGTGTTCATCATTTTCGCTCAGTGACCAACCATAACAGATAATATTTTTTGGTAATTTTGGAAGAATATTTCTATATATATAGTTCAAATAGTAACTTCTAGAGATACTTTTTACCTTTTCTATCGATGAGCCTTCACAAATAAATAGTGGATAAAAGTTAGTATCATTTGACCACTTATCTAGAATTGTTTGTAAAAGTGTTTCAGGTGGATGATATTTTATTTTTTCTTCTTCTCCAGAAATATTTACTCCAAGAACTATATTTCCATGAGGATAATATAGTTTTGCTTGCTCATCTAACCAGTTAATTTCCTCATTAAAAGTCAACTTATTATTTGCTGTACTATCAGGTAGAAAAAAATCGGTAAATTTGTTATTTTGACTTTGATGAAGAAGAATATAATATATAAGTAAATCATAATTCAGATTAATAATATATTCAAATTGGGTTAGATAACAAAAGAGTTTTTTGATAGTTTCTCCTGAAGCCGTGATAAAGGATAGCGAAGAATATTCTGGATGTATACTTTGAATTGTTTGAATTAATGATTGTCTTATTGTTATGTTTGTATCTGAGATTAATTGGTTAAGCTGAGCTATTTGTGGAGAGGTAGAGGTAATAGCTTTATTAATTTTTTGTGCGATATCTAATTGATATATGACAGATTCGAAATTTGTTGTATTAAGAGTATCAAATATTAAAGCGGGAAAATCATCTATTTCGGAAGCTTTTAAGAAGAGATTTTTATAAGAAAATTTTTTAGAGATAGATATACTAGCACCATTTCCTAAAATGATAGCTGCATTTTTTAAGTTTATACCATTTATAAGTTCAGAATATTTTTCTAACATTTTACAAGTCCTTTTATATTAATAATTAGATTTATGACTACTTTTTAATTATCAAGATTTTACTTTAAAAAGAGCCTTTCTTTACTAACTTGCTGTTATAAGAGGAAGGCTCTTTTTATAATGTGAGAATGTGGTACTTTTATGTTAGCTAATTATGGCTGCCATTTTGAATATCCAAATCCCATCATAATAATGCTCACTACAAGCATGCCGTTACCAAGGGTAATGGTGCTTTCACTTGTGGCTAGACAGGTAATAAAGGATCCGATGCCCATAATGATTGTGCCTAGTATAGCAGATAGTTTATGAATTGCCATGATAATCACCCTTTGCTTTCACTAACAACATTAGGTTTAACAATATACGTAATGATTGCGTACAGTAGGGCTCCGATTACAATCCCGTTCAGCGAAGCCAGTCCGAATGGTATTAATTTAACACAGACCAATGCGATGGCCCATGTGATCCATGGAACTAGATTCCATTTTTTGAAAGTCGCTTTGTTGTAATCGATATATTTTCCGCGATGAACCAGGTAAAAGTCTGCTAAGATAATACCGCATAGTGGCGGAACGATGATGCCTAGTGTACTTAAGAATACAAAGAGGGAGTCGATTTTATATGGTTGTGTCATTGTTGCTAATGCAGAGATAGCAATGAGCACGGCTAGCATAATATTTCTATTTAGTTTGAAAGAGTTAGCTAGGTTCAATGATGTGGAATACAGGTTCGCACCATTTGTGGTAAAGATATTTGTAGTCAACAATAGTAAGCTTGGGAACACGAGGCCAAAGCTTAATAGTACGTTGATTAGGTCCCCATCATTCATAGCAACGCCTGCGATAGCACCGCAGCTAATCATTAAGGTATTGCCTCCTAATAGACCGATTGTGCTAGCTGTAATAACATCTTTCTTGCTTTTGCCATAGCGCATAATATCGGCGATACATGTGGCAGTGGATAGAATCCATGTACCGATAACGATGGTAATGCCTGAAAGTAAATCGATAGATTGTAATGGCACATAGTTAAATAATTCTTGCCAGCCACCGATTGTTTGAACCGAGCGAGCCGCTGTTCCTAGGGAAAGGAATACGATGGACGGAATTGCAATATAGCCGAATACGGCGAGGGATTTAATGCCGAGAACTGCAAAGATACCCATGATAACGGCGCTGAGCATCATAGCAATAATTTCGCCTATGTAGGAAAGGTTGAATACTTGAGCAATAAAATGTCCGTATAAAGCCGCTTGAATCGTGTACCAACCTAGATTGACGATAGGTACGAAGAGAGAGGCAATTCTAGATCCTTCCTGACCGAAGCTGTATCTCGTCAAAAGGGCAAAGGTAAGGCCTGTTTTATAGGCGATTACACTTACTAGCCCTGCAATGATACATAAGAAAATGTTGCCTAGAATCATGGCTAATAGTAATTCGTTGAAAGTCAGCCCTGCAGCTAACCCGCCTCCAGCCATCATACTAGTAACAAGAAAAACAAACCCAGTCCAAACGATAGTGAGAGAAAAGCAGGACTTCCTTGCCCCTAACGGCACAGGCTCTCTCGAGTACTCATTATCTGTGTTCGTATCAACTGGTTCAACAAACTCTAATTTCTCCTTACTCATACATCTATACTCCTTTACGTAATAAAAAA
>CAJJLI010000099.1 GCA_905192625.1 uncultured Clostridium sp.
AATAACTTACATAATAATTATTTAATCTCTCTGGAAAATATCACGTGTGTAAACTTTATCTTTCACGTCATTGAGACAGTTGTCGTATCTATTAGCAATAATTGCATTGCTACGTTTTTTAAATTCTTCTAACTTGTTAACAACTTCACTACCAAAAAAAGTTGAGCCATCCTCCAAACTTGGTTCATAGATAATAACACTAGCACCCTTAGCTTTTATTCTTTTCATAACTCCTTGAATTGAACTCTGTCTAAAATTATCACTGTTACTCTTCATTGTCATTCGATATACACCAATAACAGCTATTTTTTCCATACTTTCGTTGTACTGGTTGTCCTCCTCGTACCCATAGTAACCAGCCATCTTTAGTACACGATCTGCAATAAAATCCTTTCTTGTACGGTTTGCTTCTACAATTGCTCCAATTAAATTTTCTGGTACATCTGAATAATTAGCCAATAACTGCTTCGTATCTTTAGGGAGACAGTAACCACCATAGCCAAAGGACGGATTGTTGTAGTGATCACCAATACGTGGATCAAGACATACTCCCTTAATTATCTGATGAGTATCTAATCCTTTGAGTTCAGCATATGTATCTAATTCGTTAAAATAAGAAACTCTTAGTGCTAAGTATGTATTAGCAAATAATTTAACCGCCTCTGCTTCTGTGAATCTCATAAATAATGAATCGATATTTTCTTTTATCGCACCCTCTATTAGCAGTTCAGCAAAAATATGAGAAACTTCTACGAGACGTTGATCATCCAAATCCGTTCCTACAATTATACGACTTGGATACAAATTGTCATAAAGCGCCTTACCTTCGCGAAGAAATTCTGGGCTAAAAATAATATTTTTACTACCAGTCTTTTCCCGAATATACGTAGTATATCCAACTGGAATAGTCGATTTTATAACCATGATAGCATTCGGATTATATTGCATAACTAAATTAATTACACTTTCTACTGCAGATGTATCAAAAAAGTTTTTCTGACTATCGTAATTTGTAGGTGCTGCGATTACAACAAAATCAGCATTACTATAAGCTTCTTTAGCATCCAGTGTGGCTATTAAATTTAAATTTTTAATTGCAAGATATTCTTCAATTTTTTTGTCTACGATTGGGGACTTTTTGTTGTTAATCAGCTCAACTTTTTCAGGTATTATGTCTACAGCATACACCTTGTGGTTCTGGGACAACAACGTTGCTATAGAAAGCCCCACATAACCAGTTCCCGCAACTGCAATACAATACTTCTTTTCTATACTCATAATTCTCTGCTTTCACTCCATTTTCCCGCTTTACAGCTTCTTATAGATACTGTTCTATGTTTAATATTCATTTAATGAATTAATTTTCTAAACAACCTTGGGATACTTAGGATTACATTAAGCATCACAAATAAATGAATTGTGTCTGCATACTTGGTCTAATTTTACATAGGCCACCTATACCGACACATACTTTTGAATAAACTTATATATCTAAGCAACCACACACAATCCCTATGGCAGGTGCATCCGCACCGCCATAATTGTGTTCATCCTCTTATATTGTAAAATTACTCCCCAGTAATTTAATTTTCCTTATCAATCACCCTATTTTACATATAACTTGTTATTTACTTTAAAACTTCCCTTACTCTGCGCCATCCATTTTAATAACGGCTTTCGCAGTTTTAAGAATAATCTTAATATCTGTTTTAAAACTCATCTGGTTTATGTACTTAATATCCATGTCAACCCATTCATCAAAGCCTACGTTGCTTCTTCCGCCACATTGCCAGTAACAGGTTAGTCCGCCTTTTACCATAAGACGTTGTTTATGATATGCATTGTATTGTTCTACTTCTCTTGGTAGTGGTGGTCTTGGGCCAACAATACTCATATCACCCTTGATGATATTCACAAATTGTGGTAGTTCATCAAGAGATGTTTTTCTTAAGAATTTCCCAATCTTTGTGATTCGTGGATCGTCTTTCATTTTAAAGGCAGGCCCATCCATCTCGTTTTTCTCTTGCAGTTGGTCTAAGATAGCCTCTGCGTTCACACACATGGAACGGAACTTATAGAATTTAAATTCTTTTCCATCTTTGCCAACGCGTGTTTGAGAAAAGATTGGGCTGCCTTTTGGGTCATCTAGAAAGATTGCAATCGCAATGAATAGCATAACTGGTGATAACATAATCAGTGCTATCGTTGAAGCGATGAGATCAAAACTTCGTTTCATCGTCAAAAATATCTTTCTGCGATCGATTTCCTCTTCCTGTACTACGAATGACTTTATCGGGAATTGTATTACCTGTGCATCTCTTTGTACGATTCCATTTGCTTCACGTATGTATTCTGTAGAATTTAAACGATATCCATCGTCAGTTAACGCCTGTGTTACATCCATTCCCGCACTCCCTCTCATTATGGAGGTATGTCTATCCTATGATGTCCTTACTTATTCCTGTCCATACTCGCCATAATGTCCATAATATTGTCCATAATATTTGCCATAGTATTTCCCATAATATTTACCGTATTTACCTTTCGTATCCATAGCGACTTTATTAAGTACAGCTCCAAGTATTCTACAATTACTTTTTTCTAGTTGTCTTTTTACATCCAATACAAACTTACGACTGGTTGCATTATTCTCTACGACGATAATAGCCCCGTCTGCTACTCTTGCTACAACTGCGCTGTCAATAATAATGCCGAGCGGTGGAGTATCAATAAATACATAGTCATACTCTTGTTTGGCATATTCGATTAGATCAGTGAAGTATTGGTTTGCTAATAACTCAGCTGGATTTGGTGGTACATGCCCAGAGAAAATAATGTGTAGATTTTCATGATTCGTTTCGCATAACACCTCGTCCAATTTGTTCTGACCGGATAAGTATTCCGATAATCCAATCACTTCCTGATTTACACGGTAACGTCCTAACAATACAGATTTTCTAAGGTCTGCATCGATTAAGAGTACCTTTTTACCCATTTGTGCAAAACTTTCTGCCAAGTTAAAGGTAACTCGGCTCTTGCCTTCATTTTGCGTACAACTTGTTGCTAATATTACTTTAATGTCATTTCCACAAAACTGTATATTGGTACGTAAGGATTTATAGGACTCGTTGGAGCGATAATCCAGCTCATCAAACTTATTCAATTCTATCTTTTGCATCTTATCTCTCCTCCTTTGTCTGTTTCTTAAATTTACTCTGCTTACGTTGTTTTCGTTTTTTATCTTTTTGCACTTCTTTTTTTGTCATTTCAAGTGGTATAATACCAATCGTGTTTATTCCTAAGTATTTTTCAATGTCTTCTGGTGACTTAATGGTATCGTCTAGTAAGTGTCGTACTGTTATTATTCCGCAGCATAAAAAGCCTGCAATTAGTCCAGCAATTAAAACATTACGTTTTACATTTGGACCTGTTTTTTCAGTCGCCACGACACCAGTTTCTACGATGCTAGGTTCTTTGATATCCATGATTTCAGAAATTCTTTTTGCTGATACATTTGCAATCTCATCTACGATAAGTTTTGCCATGTATGCATCTTCATACTCCACAGAGATTTCAAGAATACGTGTATCGCTTGGGTTACTTAAAGTCATAATACCAAGTAGATCTTTATGTTCCATCGGTAAATTTAGATTCTCAATTACCTGTTCTGTCACTGGTCTACTTTTTGCTAATACCATATAATCTTTCGTTAATTGTGTTCCTAACTGCAAATCGCTTAAGGATAGCGATGACAACGAGGTTCCTTTGTTTACGATGTAGAGACTACTCTTTGATGTGTATGTAGGTTTAAGAAAATATAAATTAACGACTCCAGTGAGCACCGCCACGAATAAGGTTGTGACAATTATGATGCCAAGCTTATTCATTAGAACATAAAAAAGTTCTAGTAAATCGATTTCGATTTCGTCTTGTTGTTGATTTGTTTCCATTTGTCCTCCTAATTGCCTATTGATTTAAAGCACTTGGTTATTTATAATATAGTATGGATGATTTATTGTTAACCCGCAAAGTTCGTAGTCATCCGTTCTTTTTTTTAGACGGCGCATGCAATCTCCTAGCATTGGTGCCCTTTCTGTTTCATTGTGGCAATCACTCGCTATAAAATGTACATACCCATGTTTCACCAGTTGTTTACACCAAGAAGACAAGGCATTGAATGGTCCACCCATTAGGCTTTTTCCATTCATCTGTATATAGCAACCTAACTCGATTAAATCGTTAATATTGTTTTCTTTTTTATACAACGCTTGATACCGTTCTACGTGAGCAATGATTGGATAATATCCAGACTGTATAAATTGCTGCATTCCACGGTATATTGTTTTAAAACTAACCTCATAACCAAATTCGATCAATACATAACGGCTTCCTGCTAAGGTGAGCGCTCTTCCTTCTTTTACTGCTGCGAGACATCCTTCCTGATACATAATCTCATTTCCCAAGTACAATTTCATTGGAAGACTTAATCGTTTGATTTCCTCTTCAACCATTTCAAAAGCCTTCATAAGATCATCTTTCGTTGTTCGATTCCCTAGCTCATAATGAGGTGTTGCAATGATTGCTCGCACTCCCTGTTCATAGGCTATCTGAAGCATTTTAGAGGAAACCTCTAGGTTTTTCGCTCCATCATCCACCCCGGGAAGAATATGTGTATGTATATCAACAAATCCTGAGTTCATCTCTTCCATAATAACCCCTTACGCTAATCGTTTTTGTTCTTAGCAATTAATCCATTTCTCATTTGTCTGACTGCAATGTGCAAGGTCGCTGCAAATAGTATTCCTACGCATAATATGATAAAAAATGGTACGATACTATCCCTATAATAGACATTTAAAAATGCTTGATACCTTGCGTTTTCTGTTTGAATCACTTGATCCTTAATCCTTAGTAAATAAAGTCCTACAACAAACAGTGTGATATTCGATCCAGTAATTGCATGTACGATATATCGTAGTGCTCGATGTTTGTAGGTATTTGATACGAATAATGTGATGACTAGTACTGTGATTGCTAACAAGCCAGCTGGAAGTGCGAGTTTTAGAAAACTGATAAAGCCTTCTCTATAACTTGCGATGTCCCCCACAAATGGGAATTCAATGCTTTTATAATATACATCTGCAATCTCATCTGCACATAGTTCGATAGTTTCACTCTCTTGCACTGTGACATTACCAAACGTCTCTTTCTTTGAGGTATTCCATTGACGTATGATATTATCAAGTTCCATATCAATTGCTACTTTAATTCCACTCATATCTGCTTGTTTTAATTCATTCTTAAAGTAATTGTTTGCCTTGATATGATAACTTCCAATGCTAATATTCTCTGCTATGACTTCTTTTGTTTGTCCATACGAATCCGCAATGGCTTCTGCCTGTTCAATAAAGCTATCATAACTTTTTTGATAATAATTTGTCTTTTTCAAACCATTCATAATTACATTCTGATTTAACCCACCGAGTAAGACTCCTGTAGTTATGAATATTAATGTAACGATGAAGGATAAGAAAAATGAGATAAAAATACATTGTTTGGACCGTATTTTTTTATATTTCATATCTATATACCCTTCTTTAAGAGAATAGTTGTTATTTTATGAACCCGTATCCTTAAAATAATCGCTTACAATATACTAGATATCGCTCTGTTCTATCCTTTAATATGTTACCAAATGGATAACAAGTATATAGAATAAGCCTATCTTCACTTTCCAATATTGAATTGTCAAATGATTCTGCTTCTATGATTTCTATTTTATCTACCTGATATTGATACTCTTTTTGATTCGTTCTTATTGTTACGATATCGTCTTTTTGTATTTCTATTAGGCTTTTAAAATATGTTGTATCATGGCCTCCAAGTAACACCGATCCTTGATTCCATGGAAATGCTCCATTGGTGTACTGTCCAATTCCTTTTTGAAATTCTACTTCTGAATCCCCATAAAAGATTTCCGCTTGTAAACCAACCCTCTCACAATTTAACATCCCATAACTAGTTCCTAGTTCTGGTGTTATTTCTTCAGAAGTTTCCATTTCTTGTTTTGGATCTTGCACTTGTTCGGATGCTATTTCACTTGGCGTGTTTTGTTTCACTGTAGCAACGAATGTTTCTTTGCATGTCCTTATGAGTGGTGCTCCTAATACAAAAATACACACCAACGACAGGATGCTATACACGATTGGAATCATTATATAACTTGTCATTTTTTTATTTCTTCGTTTCATTTAACACCTCTACATAATTTAGTACGTACATGCTTAGTATTCCACATACCATTAAAATTCCTAAGAAAGCTGCGAGATAAGGGATAGATTTAAGTGAATAACCAGTATTTTTTAATGCTAGCTCATTTAAATCCTGCGCTTCGTTCTTAGTTTGATCTTCGCCTTCGTCTTCCTTACCATTTGACATTTCACTTCCATTGGCATTTCCTTGTGAATTGTCTATGGTACCCTGATTCGTTGTTTCTTGGCTTTGATTTGTCTCTGACGTTGTTTCCGTTTCTTTTCCGTTCGTTTCTGTTTCACTGCCATTTGTTCCTTCTTCTTGATTTCCAACTTGCGAGGATGTTCCTCCACCCGCATTGGAATCTTCCGTGTCTGGAACTTTTGTTGGCTCTTGCTCTTCCTCCTCAGTCAAAACAAGATATCCGTTCTCTACCCCAGTTGCTACATTATTGTCAATTTCACCAACAATCAGCTCAATATCACTTGATGTCAAATCAATATCATCTTGCATTAATTTGTTTCTTAATTTCGTCTTATAGGCTTCGTTCACTTTATATGATAATCCGTCCTGCTCAAACGTCCGATTTACATAATCTAGCAACCTTGATTCTTCCGCATTGATGTCGCCTGCATACACCTGAATGGATTGGCTACCTATCATGCAGCTCGTAAACAAGAGTATTCCAGACATTATTTTGAACAAACGATTATAATACATAAGCTCTCCCTTTCCTATAATTCCAATTTTTCCGCTATAATGGGACTGCTACGTGCGTAACAGCCCCGTTACCTTATGGGGTGGCCGGTTTTGTCATAGCCCCTACTA
>CAJJLI010000100.1 GCA_905192625.1 uncultured Clostridium sp.
ATAATTTCTCAATATCTCCAATGTCATGGCTGGTCAAAAATATCGTCGTATTTAATTCCTTATTCATTTTTTTTATTAAAGTTCTAATGTTTTCTTTTACTACTGGATCAAGGCCAATGGTTGGCTCATCCAAAAAAAGTATTTCAGGATTATGTATTAACGCGGCTACGATTTCACATCGAATTCTTTGACCCAATGACAAACTACGTACTGGAGTATTTATAAATTCCTCCAATTCAAATACGTCTTTTAATTCCGTTATGCGTTGTTCAATTTCATCATTTTTCATGTCATAAACTGCTCCAAAAAATTTGAAATTATCATATGGTGTTAAATGCATCCAAAGCTGTTCCTTTTGTCCAAACACGGTACCAATATGGTATGCAAGCTTTTTTCTTTTTTTACTTGGACTTAAATTAGCAACAACCGCATCACCTTTGTCTGGAAATAAAATCCCCGTCAACATTTTTATTGTTGTGCTCTTTCCTGCTCCATTTGGTCCAATAAAGGCAAGAATTTCTCCTTTCTCTACCTCAAAGCTAATATCTTCTACCGCTGTTACATGCTTAAACTTTGGTTTAACAATCGAGTGAATACTTCCACGAAAGCCTTTTTCCTTTTCTTTTACTACAAAAGTTTTACTTAGGTTTTTAACTTCAATTATCGGTTCGTTTTCTATTTTGTTTCCTACAATCTAATTTTTATATAACTTATATGTAAAATTCTTTTACTACACATTTATACTTTTATTTCCTTCTAGAAAAAAGTATAAAAAAATACCGCATTCATTATGTAAATAATTACGATATTGAATGCGGTTATTGAAATAAGTTCTTCATTGTATCGTTTCAACCGCATAGCTACAAAAGGCATTCATTTGTAACTATGCAAATCTATAGTTACATCAATACCATGGACATTGAATATATGCGACTGTAACGAATACGAATTGAATCATTTTAATTTACCTCTCATAATTGATTTAAAGCAGATTGTATAACTACTTCCATACTCTTAGCTTTTTACATGCATTTTATTATACACCTTAGTTGTTAAAAGTATTTCAAAATATTTCTCACAAGAATACCATACCAAATTTTAGAAGTCAAGAAATTTTTCCAAAATATTCAAGAAGCCAAACATAAAACTAATAAACGATTCACTATCATGAACTATTTTGAACCCATTCGATCATTCCAATCAATCGAAACCCGTGCCAAAACTATTCAAAATATTGACAAAGCGCTTGTGTGCCCAAGTCTCCTTTTCCCTCGTTTTCAAGGGCAGTATACATATGAATTACCTGTTTTAATACTGCAAGTTCTAAAGAACTAGCTTCTGCCTCTTCATTCGCTATCTTTAAATCTTTGATCATATGCTTGATATAAAATCCAGGTGCAAAATCACCTTGTAACATTTTCGGAGCATTGTTTGTCATTTGCCAGCTACCAGCCGCACCTTGACTAATACTATCTAACATCGTTTGAATATCCAAACCAGCATTCTTAGCATATGCCATTGCTTCACAAACTCCAGCAATTGCACCTGCAATTGCTATTTGATTGGCCATTTTTGTATGTTGCCCATTCCCTGGTTTTCCCTCATATACAATGGTGGTACCCATTGCAGAAAAAATCTCTTTACATGCATTAAAATCTTCTTGTTCTCCGCCAACCATAATAGACAATGTTCCATTCTTTGCTCCAACATCTCCTCCAGAAACCGGAGCATCTAACGCTTTCATACCTTTAACTTTTGCTGCCTCATAAATTCTTTTTGATAAATCAGGACTCGTGGTTGTCATATCAATAAGATAAGCTCCAGGATTCGCATTCGCTAATATACCACCATCTTCAAAATAAACTTCTTCAACATCTTTTGGATAACCAACAATTGTTATTACTGCCTCTTTGTCCTGAACACATTCTGCAATATTTTCACACCAAATTGCACCCTCTTTTATTACCTCTTCTACCTTTTCCTTATTTCTAGCATAGATGCTTACCTCAAATCCATGTTTCATTAAATTAATAACCACGGATTTTCCCATAACTCCAACACCAATAAAACCTATCTTTTTCATGTTAACCTCTCATTCTGCCCTTATGGCGGCACATATATAATGTGAAAGAGTTACAATGCTTTTTTTAACTTTTTCACACTATCCCTCTTACTATATCAATTAAGGGCTTTGCTATCCAGAAGACTTCTACAATATTCGCACTCCGTTACCTTACCTTTGATTACCTTGTTTTTCCCACCACAGCTTGTACATACAACAACGATTTCTTCAGGCTTTGATTCGTTACTCATATTATATTGTACGAATACATTAGACCGAGCTTTGGGAAATGCAACACTTCTCTCATTATTATCAATATAAGCGTTTTTTAAATACCCAAGATCAATCATCAATTGAATTTCTTTTAAAACATCACTATATTTCCGATTTATTATAGACGCTATTTCATCTATAGAATATATCTGTTTATCCATAATGAGTGAATAATAGTTTTTAATTCTATTTGCTCTAGCTCTTCTTTTATTCCCTTTATGTATCAATGAATATCCATAACATCCCCATATAAATAGTATTGAATATATTAACATATACCCATTTTCATTTGATGTATTTGTAGAATCAGTCGAAAATAATATAGCATAAAACACAGCTATAAATATATATATGATTCCCGCATTTCTTAGTCCCTTGCCTTCATTTAATAAATCATATTCATTTCCCGACAATCTTTTGTGTAGATAATAAAGACCAAGTGGTGGAAAAAGGAACATAAAAATTATTATTTTTGCCACTGACGGTAACTCATTATTTTGTGTTTGATTCATCTTAATCGTCCTCCCGTTACGTATCCCCTGTTTACTATTTAATTCTACCTTATTATACCTATTATCATATTTATTGTAAATATAATAAACATTTTCACTAATTCTAACTAAAAACACAAAAAAAAGGAAGTTAAAATAGTGATTCACCTCAAACTTCCTATCTCTTATATTAATGATTATTTATGTTAATATTTCAAAACCTTAGCAACCTTTCTCGCTATACTAAGTACTGAAATATCATCCCTTGCAGTAATACATAAGCCATACGGTTTCTGACTAGGTATTTCAGGATTTTTATAATGTTCTTTCGTAAAAGGAATCGCAACTACCGGATATCCCACGAAATGCGGGGTTGTATTAGATCTAAAAATGATCGCATTATATGAATTCCATTCCTCATCCAATCGTTTTCTTAAAACTTCGCGCTCTTTTAATGCTAGCAAGTATTTTTCTTCATCCAATAAACCAGTGGTATTCATTTCAGCATCTTCTAAATATGTCTGTCCATATTTTAACGCTTCTTTTGCATGAGCACGATTAAATTCTATCATATCCTTTAAACTTTTCACTGGATAGGAGATTGGCAAGGATGCTAGGTATCGATTCATTCCATATTTAAATTCATATCTCATAATCGTTCTATTAGATTCTGTAACTGGTATCGTAATTTCAGTGATTTTTGCTCCAGCATCCCGAAGCGCACCAAGAAGTGCATCACTTTGCCTTTTATCATTTTCTGATAATTTTTCATTACCAAGCATGTTAATAGCAAAATGCATACCTTTGAGAGAAGCAACGTTTGAATCGTATATAATCCTCTCATAAATTCCCTGTTTTTTTGATTCAAGCTCATAGAAATTACTAATGCAATCATATAAAAAAGCTGCATCTTCTACCGTTCTTACCATCGGTCCAGCTGTATCTAATGTAAAACTTATTGGTATGATACCTTCTAACGATACTTTTCCACAAGGTGGTCGAAAACCAACGATATCTGCCTGTAACGATGGTGCTATGATTGAATTGCTCGTATCCGTTCCAATGGATGCCGCACAAAATCCTGCCGATACCGCAACGGCCGAACCAGTACTCGATCCATAGGGATCTACCTCACTTCCAAACGCTGATTTTACTTGTCCTCCACTAGCGCTATACCCACCTGGCATATTTTTTGTTGTATAATTCGCTAATTCCGTTAAGTTTGCCTTTCCAAGGATAATTGCACCATTCTCTTTTAGATATTTTACTATTTTTGCATCTCGTCCAGTCTTTAAATTTGCCAAGGATAATGCTCCAGCAGTTGTATGCAAATTATCATCGGATTCGATGTTATCTTTTAATAAAATTGGAATACCATAAAGTGGCTTATCCTTATCGTAGTTCCAATCCTCTTGCATTTTCACTGCAATGGCAAGTGCATCCTCATTGATTTCAGCAATACTATTAAGCCCATCTTTACCGCTATCGTATTTCTGAATCCGTGTAAGATAGGCTGACACTAATTCTGGTATAGATATCTTTTTATTAATTAACATCTCCCGTAAAGTAAGCACTGAAAATCCTGCAATTCCTTGTTCTTTTCGATTCGTAATTTTATTATTTAATGATGCTTCCGATGATGCTTGATTGGAACCATAATTCATATATTTTCCCTCCAACACTGGCATTTATCTTTAGTCTTCCAATTGTCGTGAAAAATATTCCATTATGAGTTCTGCTATTTGCTTTGGATATGTAACATTTTTAGAGCAACAAGCGTCTATTGCATCTTTCTGAAATAAAGGCATGCATCGTAACATTGTATGTTTCATCTGTTCAAAATCAGCCGATGTAAAATAACATAGCAAATGCTGTTGCTTCTCTTTTGGAACACAATATTTTACTTTTGTCTCCCAAGCGCCATAATCAAGTGTATCATATTGTGAAAGAAGTAAATCCACATGGGCATGAAAAATAACATCCATATTCTTTATTAATTTAAACATATCTTTGCGTTTAAAATACTTAATTAACATCTCCGCATGAAACCAGTAAGTATCCATGGTCCTTGTTAAATCAGGGATTTGATTCTCAGTCCGTAATCCTTTATCAAGTAATATGCCTACTTCTCCCGTACGGTCAAATATAATGTGTTCCCTTGTACACCCTTTTAAGTGTTGTCTACACATCCATTCCATTGGATAATCCTGATTCAGCACGAAAAAATCAAATTGATGCAGATTCTCGCCAAGTTTCATTACACTACAATAATTTTTAAAATAATTATCATTAAAACTTTCAGCCCAGAAGATTACTAATTCATCGCAAGCATTTTTTAGAATCTTTGGGACATCGGCAGAGAATCCTTCAAAATATTTATCTTCTACTAAAAAGACTGGATCATAATCTGAGTAACTATCCTGCATATTTCTACTAATAGAACCATAGTGCCATCCACCTTTACATCTAGTATCCTCTTTTAACTGATTTACTACATATATAAATGCGTTCTCTAGATCTTTATGCATGGAATCTCCTCTCATACGAACACTGAAACACTATTGATTGATTACATGTTCTGCTCTTTCATAATCTTTCTTACGTACATATATGATATATTCGTATGCTTTTTCAATGTTTTGCCCCAACGTTCCCATGCCTCCTCTTTCACCTCGAAAGGGGGAAGGGCTGTTTCGATTTATTGCTTTTGTAATATGTTCGATCTGCGCCGCTTTTAGTGTATTTCTAATCTCACTTTGTTCCTTCATGGAATGTGTGATTCGTAATTCTTTCCTATTAAATATTGTTATCATCATTTCCTCTTAAATTATAAAACAATAGCCTAAGTTATACGAAAACTTCTATAATTATTAATTCGTAATTCTAATGTACCAAGAACGTAATGCTTACATATATTTTTTTGTTACTCCTGCAAGTTATTATCCAATAATTCTTTCATAGTTGTTATTCATTAGACAAGTATCCTAGATGAAATCTAACCCAAAAAGTAATTAATGTCAGATTATACCAATTGATAATTCTTGTCAATCCTGTTTTATAGCCTAAATTTTCAAAAAATCACTTATATTCTGTTAGCAATTGTGCTTATTTGGATTTTACTTATAGTTGTTGAAAGCACAAGATTTAAGACATCTCGTGATTTTAGTGAAAAACCAATCATTACGATCATTGAAACTGAGAATCTTAAGATTTATAAAGGATTGGGGTATACCGTACAATATAATATAAATGATGACAAAGTATTTACGGTGTGTCATTTCTATTATTCGATAAATTTATGTTATGGGCATGGGTTACGTAATATGACTCGTTATCAAATAAGTGATAAATCGTAATCGCACATAACGATTATTCTTAACGGCATGTTACTTTTTTCATAGGACAAATTAGATTACTTCTATTTATATAATTCAAACCCCTATCATATGTATACTGCCTTATAACTATAAAAGATGCGTACCACTGGGAATTCCCTTATGGTGCACATCTTTTTTGCTTACCTAAGTATTTAGAATTGAATTATATAGATTTTATAGGATTAATTAATTACTTATTCTAGTTTGCATAATCGTAATTTGTATCAAACAATTTTTGATTATCGTCTAATTGTGAAATACCAGCTTTGTTGTGTTTCATAATCACATTCATTGCTACCAATAATAAAGCAATTGAAACAACAGTAATTCCAATTAGGACTCCTAGATTATTAATAAATGTATTGGTTCCAAGTCCTCCACTGATTGCCTGTCTAAAACCTGTAATAGAATAGCTCATTGGTAAAAATGGATGTATCACATTGAAAAACTTAGCTGTTAACTCCATAGGGAATGTACCACCAGAACCTGCTAATTGTAATACAAGTAAAATCATAGCAACAAAACGGCCTGGATTATCAAATGCCATTGCTAATACCATAATCAAGAACATAAATGCATAAGCAGTTACAAGTGCCATAATAAAATATTGTCCTAGACTATTGGTTGTAATTCCAAGCAATAGCATAATTCCTGTTTCAAGAAATGCCATTGCAGTTGCAGCAACAAATCCTACAGATAACTTACTTAACCACCATTGTACACTTGATTTGCCTTCCATAGCAACTTTTCTAATTGGATAGATAAAATTAAAGATCATGCATCCAACATAAAGTGATAGAGATAATACGTAAGGAGTCTGGATTCGCACGATGCTCCGGTGGCTGGCGCGTTGGTGGCTTTTTCGCAAGGGC
>CAJJLI010000101.1 GCA_905192625.1 uncultured Clostridium sp.
CGACCAATACCCGCGAGGAGACTTGATGCACCAGGTTTTCGCCATCTTCCTTCGGTGTATTTTAGATTCTAAGGAGGTTGCATATGAAACTTACATTTAACAAAATATTTTTTTGTATATTTGCCTTATTGTGGTCAGGACTCATCATATGTAATCTCGCAAAACCAGAGAAAAGATTTTCTGAAAATGAAAATAGATTTTTAGCAGAATTGCCGAAATACACCAATGAAAAGTTACTGAATGGTGAATTTATGAATGGGCTAGATGAATACATCAATGATCAGTTCGTTTTTAGAGATCATTGGATTAGTTTAAAAACCATGGCGGAGAGGGCTATGCTTAAGCCTGATATTAATTCGGTATATTTTGCAAAAGATGATTATTTGATTGAAAAACATGATAAGAGTGATGTATCAGAAGAGCAAGCGGAAAAAAATAAGGAACGTTTAATAGAATTTGTAAAGAAATATGTAGAGAAGCTTGGGGAGGACCATGTAAATGTTATGTTGGTGCCTACAGCATCGGAGATATTAAAAGATAAATTACCGCCATTTGCTACTGGATATGATCAAGATGCTTACATTAATGAAGTGATAGAAGCCCTACCAGAAGGTACATTTATTGATATAAGGAATAACTTTAATCAACATAAAGATGAGTACATCTATTATCGCACGGATCATCACTGGACTGCACTCGGTGCATTCTATGCATATGAGCAGTGGGCAAGGGAGGCAGGATTTACTCCACTTAGTAAAGAACAATTTGACATCACCTTAGGGTCTGACCAGTTTTACGGAACTTTGCATTCAAAAGTCAATGTAAATGTAAAACCAGATGAGATCTACTTATATCAAATAAAAAAAGATATGAATTATCAATTACTTTATAATTTAAAGGATCAAACGGATAGTTTATATGATCTAAGCAAATTAGAGGGAAAAGATAAATATTCAGTATATATGGGTGGAAATAATGCCTTGGTAGAAGTTAAAACGAATAATATGAATGGAAGAAGGCTTTTGGTAATTAAAGATTCCTATGCACATTCCTTTGTTCCTTTTGCAGTAAACCATTATGAAGAGACCTACATGATAGATTTTCGTTACTTTAACATGGGAGTAGAACAGTTTGTAGAAGAGAATAAGATTACAGATATATTAGTACTATATAATACAATGAATTTTGTTCAAGATAAGAATTCAATAAATTTTCTAAAATAAATAGTGGTCCCTTTGT
The DNA here is from genome assembly GCA_905192625.1 of uncultured Clostridium sp. Lineage (GTDB taxonomy): Bacteria > Bacillota > Clostridia > Lachnospirales > Lachnospiraceae > Lachnoclostridium. Next base: position 1,240 of record CAJJLI010000101.1, read on the forward strand.
CCGATACGATGAGATGGACCATAAATAAGTGGAGAATTTACTTGTAAATAAAATATCGATATTGGATTAAGGCTCTTACTTGTAAGAAACATGCAAGTAAGAGTCAGTTAAAATATAAATATTCATTGAATGGTTGATGTAGGTAATGGCGAAGTAATAAATCCTTATTTTTGTCATACAGTTTATGAATAGATTTGAGGATGATAAAAAAATTTGGCATTTGTAATACCTTAATACCAGTTAATCTCGCCATTCGTTAGTGCTTCTTCAAAGTTAGTAATAGTAGGTGGCGTTCCACCATAATGTTGGTACCAACTATCTGGATAAAGTGGTGTTCTATTTTTAGTTATGGATTCTATTGAAAGGTCTTCGAATTCTCCTGGCCTTAATTTTCTAGCAACAACGACCGTTCGATAATTTGGAAGTTCATAGGAACAAGTTGATAGTATTAGCAGTTGATCATCTTCGGATATATTCAAAGGAATATTAAAAATCGAACGAACTTTTATCTGATAAACATAATTTAAAAAGTCTGAGGAATCTATAAAACATCCACGTTGATAATTAAAGAGATTTTCTGTTACTGAAGAACCATTTGTTTTAAAAACAGAAAATATTTTCCACAAGCCTTCTTCATAAAGAGTATCAAATTTTATTATGGAATGTTCTTTTAAAAAGTCTAAATCGTTATAATTCATTAATTCATGAAACATATTTCCAGAGCTTGTCATGTTATGACCATGGATTAATAGGCTCTGGGTAGGTGTTTCGATATTGGTATTTGTATCAAGAAAGATACTTCCGAAACGATCTTCCTCTTTTTTAATATTCCTAGTTAAGTAATATTCAGGGTCATCCAAACTAGATTGAAGCACGGGATAGTTAATATTAGTGCCGTCTATTTGAATCCAGCCTTTAACATCTGGATTAAGTTCGAGTAAAGGGTCAAATTTTTCTAAAGGTGCATCTTTTGCAGAATCTGTGTATGGTACTTGGTGATCTGTTTCAACTGAAGTAGAAGGGAAAGTATCCTCTTTAGTTACTGAATTATTACTTTTGTAAAGATTCTGAATTTCTTTCAATGCCTTGTCTGATTTGGAAGGGCTGATCCATAAGATATCTAGGATTAAGAAGATACCTATAATGACGACAACCATGGAAATAATATGGATAACTTTATAAAGTTGCCTTTTTTTATTATTAAGTAATTTAACTTCCTTTTTGTCTTTTTCTTGTCGTGATTCATTTATGAAAAACATAGGTACCTCCTTTAGTTTAGTTATATAGAGTATATCACAAGTAATAAGAGATAATATAAAGCCTTTGATATTACATTTACATTTTCATATGTAGATATATTAATATTTATTGATATTCTTTGTATGATTTTAAAGCAAATAACCTTATCGCTATAGCATTTTTATAAAAAGAACTGTCAGTCATCTAAAAATATTGATAACTTAACAGTTCTTTTATTCGTATTGATTCGATTACAAATTACAATACATTTTTTAATTTACGTCCAGAGATTAAGAAAAATACTCCTGCAACAATTACACAGATGCCTATAATAGAGACAGTAACTAAACTATTATCACCTGTTTTAGGAATTTCATGGGTGTTTTCAGTTGAATTTCCATTCTCTTTTGAGATATTAGGATTCTTGTCGGTATTAGTGCTATCGTTAGTTCCAGAACTAGCATTACCGTTAGTATCTGTACTAGTATTGCCATTCGTATTTGTATCATAAAGTTCTTCTGTATCTAAGGAAAGAATGTCTTTAATACCATCCCAGGATATGGACATATTATGAAGCATTGTGATATTACCAACACCGCTAGAACCAGTCGTTCCGGTATGAAGTACACCGCTTCCACCAAATTCATTTGTCTCAATTGTAGCAGTTAAATCAACAACATGAGGTAATCCATCGGCTATATGTTCTGGTAATTGTGGGGTAGAAGTTTCTACATGTGCAGAAAGTTTGTTTCCTTCTACCTTAAGGGTAATATTACAATCTGTCAAATAACATGATGCAGTAATTGGCTCTGTGATTCTAGTTGTTTCACCGTTTTCATATTTCACAAGTAAGAAGTCAACCGCTCTTGAAGATTTGCTTGTTCTTTCGATACGAAGTGCGTATCCAGTAAGGGTTTTGGTGTCAAATTTGATATAAACATCTAGATACTGTGCTTTTGCACTACCAAATCCTTGGCCTTGTGTTTTACTTGGATCAAGATTAAGTGTAACGGTCATATCCCCGTAATTACCATCAAGAGGTGTGTAAAGTAATCTTGCACCTTGCGTGGTTTGATAAAGTCCGGTACCTTTTGCACCATCAATAGCACTTCCATAAATCCAGGAGGTAGTGGTATCTGGTTCCCATTCAAATTCCCTTGTATCGGATGGTTTTATAGAGTCTACAGTCCAAAAACCTGGTGTGATTGTAGGGTTATACTTCACTGGGAAGTTTTGAAAATCTGTTGCAATTGAATGTTGTTTTACATCAGACATTTGTATCTTATCGGAAGTTACAACGGTAACTGCTTTACCAGCATGGCTTCTTACATGTTTAGGTTCAATCGTTGCTATCAAATAATAACCAACATCACCAAGAGTCAATTCATAGGTATACTCTGGCATATTTAAGTTTGTCACAGAAACAGGTATTTTGTTAGAACCCTTCTTATCTGTACAACGATACCAAGTAATAACGGATTGATCTGCTCTTTTCCCAAGATCAAGGGTATAAGATAGTGAAACTTTGCCATTCACAGGTATTTTAATCTCTGGTTTTTTGATAAAATCAGGAGATGCAAGTACGGATGGAGACACTTTAATCTCACATGCTGCCTCTAGGCCAGTTTTAGATTTCGCATATACGATTACTGTTTTTGCTTCATCGTAATCGTTGATTCCTTTTACTGTGCAAGAGCCATCTTTATTCTCGATAAGTTTTACAAGAGCTTCACTTTCTTCATCAATAGACCAGCTTATGTTAGGAAGTTTTGTATCGATGTTACCAAAACGTTTTACGGAATAAGTTAATGTTGCTTCTGTATTGCCAGATTCAATTTCTGTATTGGATGTTTCAATGGATAACAAGGTAGGAATAGAAGTATAGTCCTTTCCATCTTCTTTGCTTGCAGCGAGGATGAGTTCTTTTACTCCCATTGGATCCCAATCATCATTACCACGAAGTAAGTTATAAGTGTTATAAATGGTTTCTCCATTAAGCACTACTTTATATGCGCCAAGTACCTCTTTCTTTGTCATATCAATGGTAGACCATGGATTGTCAGTACTTAGTGTGACAGGCTTTCCATTATGAAGTACGTTGGATTGATAGCAACGTAGACTACTCTTTGGATACTTTGTCCAGCCGATATTTATTGGTACAGAGTAATTACTTTTAAACTCGCTATCTACGATGGTAACTGCTCCACCTTCTTTTGTTAAGAATTGATTTGGTTCTGCTTCGATACCAAAGATTTTGGAGTTAAATATACAATTTAGAAAAACAGAACCAGTTCCTTGCGTGGAATAAAATGGACGGTTTCCATAGAAATCAAAATCACATTCCAGATGGACAGTAGTTCCATTTAATGCATCATCTGTACTTTCTACATGACAACGATATAATAAAACTCTCTGGTTAGAAATAATAGGGTTAGCATTCAATCTACTAATAAAATTGCAGTTCATAGCTACAACCTTATCACCATTACAGTGTACTAACTGTGCTTGCGTAATTGCATCAGAGCGTTTTTCACGGTTTAATTCTGATTTTAATGGATATTTTAAATCAACGTTACAGTAATTACCTACCGTTAGATTTTCCATTCTAGTACCATTACCATCGATGTAAAGATTCGTGAAGTTTCCGTCTGCACCTTGCGTTTGACCACGATTTGCTGCAATCACTACGTTTTCTGGATTATCAGTTAGACCATAGAAAGTTAACCATTCACAATCAATAATTAAACCATAAGGTACGGATAGTGTATCTGGTTTACGTATCTCAGTATCATCAGGATCATCCACCCAATAGACATAAGGTGCGATATATAACATCATAGGCTCTTTTTCTGTTCCATCCGTTAGATGTTTCGCTGCTTCATTAATACTTGTAAATACATAAGGATATTTAGCAGCAGTTGCTTCGTCTAAGGAGCCATCAATGTAAAAAGCTTTTTCACTCAGCTCAATGGTTTTTCCTTTATAAATAATTGAATTGCCTTGGAAGTCAATAGGATCTTTGCTGTCTAGAGCAACATAGTTTTCGGCAGCAGATGCAGTTTTTGATCCAAGGCCTACGATAAATGAACATGCAAATAGGAAAAGAATAATTTTTTTCAGTACTTTCATTTCTCTCCATCCTCTCTTTTCATAACTGATCTAGTTTGCCGGCAAAACTAAATCTATCTTTATAATAGCGATAATAAACAGTAATTAATACGAATAAAGTGACCATTTTGATAAAAAAATACTGATTTTTTTGTTTTTTAATCTTGGTTATGGTATATTGGTTTTAATTAATTTTATGATTGAATTAACTGTATTGGAGTCAGCGGATGAAAAAAACAAATGATGATATTATATGGGTACAAAAAAGAAATCTAGTTGCTTCTTATAGTATGAGTAGCTCTCATTTACATAAGTATAATGAAATATTTTATTTAAAATCAGGTGAGTGTAGCTTATTTATGCAAAATACCATCTATAAATTAAAGTCTGGTGATATGGCGATAATCCCAGAAGGTACGATGCACAAAACCACGTATCTATCGAATTGTGAGCATGAAAGAATAGTATTAGATTTTAAAGATAAGCACATTAAGGATCTAAGCAAGCAATTTGGGGATGAATTTTTGAATAGATTTCTGGGAAGAAGGGTACTTTCTTTCACAACGAAACAAAAAAAATATTTGGAAGAGCTTTTTGATAAAATGATTCATGAATTAGAGCAACCAGATTGTATATCAGATGCCTATTTAAATACGTTCCTCATTGAGATGATTTTACTATTGATTCGGTCACAGAATAGTGATGTGGGGGCGTATAAAGCATTGGATTTAGAAAATGAAATCATACAAAATGCTGCCGACTATATTTTTAACAATTATGATAAACCAATCACTCTATCAGGGCTTGCAAATATGATGCATTTAAATAGTTCCTATTTTTCTAAAAAATTCAAGCAAACGACAGGTATTGGATTTAAAGAATACTTAACTAGTATTCGAATTGAACATGCAGAAACACTATTATTGGAAAGTGATATGTCAATAACAGAAATTGCTTTGACCTGTGGATTTACAGACAGTAACTATTTTGGAGATGCATTTCGCCGTGTGAATGGTATTTCCCCACTTGCTTATCGAAAAAACAAACATATTCTTTAGGTTGTTTGACTTATTTAATAGTAAAGCCGTCAGGTGAGACCGAATCTCGCCTTGACAGCTTTGCCTTATAGTGTTTCAAATTACTCAGGGGAACAGTACCTTTTTCAGAAATGTCACACGCTTTGCCATCAGATTTTTTACTATGTTGCTATCCACAGCGATGTCGTAGCCGTGCATGGTGGCCCTAGTTTCATGGAGTTCAACTTGCACACCTGCCTCCTTTAGAAGCCGCGCATAGAGCAGCCCGCCGTCCCGCAGACAATCAAATTCTGCTATCTCTACATAGGCAGAGGGCAGGCCCTCAAGTGAGGGAGCTTCCACTTGAGAAAAGTACTCCACATGTTCGTGGTCTTTATAGGGAAAATAGAGCTCTTGGAACTTTTTAACTGCTCTTTTGTTGCACATGGGTGTGTCGATAAATTCTTTCATA
>CAJJLI010000102.1 GCA_905192625.1 uncultured Clostridium sp.
ACGATTTCCCCATCGCTGTTGATAAAATACGTAACTGGTATGCTATATACTGCATATTTGAATGCAGCATCTAAGTTCGTGTCATAATACACTGGGAATGTATATTGATTACTTTCAATAAATTCACTTGCTTTTTCTACGGTTTCTTGATATCCATCGGCTAAATTCAACATTATAAATTGAACCTCTTCACCGAGTTCATCATATAAGGTCTGAAAATGAGGCATCTCGTATTGACAAGGACTACACCAACTTGCCCAGAAGTTAAGTACAATCGGTTTTCCATAGAAATCAGACAATTTCACTTCGTTTCCATCGATATCCGTTGCAGTAAAATCTATTGCTTTTTCTAACTCTTTTTCTGTATCTTCCGTGCCCTGACCATCTAAACTTTCATTCCCCTGATCCACGGCATCTTCCTTGCCATTTTCTTTTAATTCATCTTCTTTTAGTTGTTCTTCTTTTTTCTTCTGTTCGTAACTATCACTTAGCTTATTATAAGCGACATATGCAACTACAATTAATAGTAGTAGGCCGATTGCTAATACTAAGGTTCTTGTTTTTTTCATTTTCAACCTCTTTCTATTCAATTTTAAAGACTGATAACTTACTTAACACGTTCTATTGATTTTTATAGACTGATAACTCACTTAACATTTCCTATTCATTATAAAAATTGATTACTTGCTTAATAAAGACAACAACATCCCCAAACGTCCTGTCATCATTAAAATTCCGATTACAATTAGTAAACCACCAGATATCGTCTGTATCGTTTGATAATTGCGTTTTATAAATCCAAACATGCCTTTTAATCGTTCAATTAAAACTGCGGATATTACAAATGGAACCCCAAGTCCTATGGAATAAAGTAATAACATAAGTATTCCTTTGCCTGCTCCTCCGCTTTGTGTTGCAAGCATTAAGGCAGATCCTAAAAATGCCCCCACACACGGTGTCCATCCAATGGAAAATATAATTCCAAATAAGACGGATGAGAAAAATCCCTGTCCTAATTTCTCCATGCTAAATTGTTTTCCATGGAAATTTGGAATTTTAATTAGATTCATAAAATTAAGTCCAAATAGTATCATGATAATACCTAGAACCACGTTCACGATCTTTTGATATTCCCATAAAACTTTACCAGCAAATCCTGCAAATGCTCCAAGTGCTACAAAGACAACGGTAAATCCTAATACAAATCCTAGTGCGTTCCGGATTGTCTTAGATTTTGCTTCCGCTTCCTTTTGCCCTGCAAAATAGGATATGTAAATCGGCAGCATTGGTAACAAACAAGGGGAAATAAATGTTATAATTCCCTCTAAAAATACGATAATATACTCCATTCCTTTCTCCTTCGCTCTTGTTTTAGATATCATTATACATGTTTCCAAATGGTGGAACTGTGACTAAGTCACAAAAGTTTTCTTGTAGTCTAACATCTAGTAGTTGGAAAATCAATAATTTTATGTTAACTGAGAATTTAAGAGCATTATTTCGTGAAACAATTGGGATATGATTACCGCGGTCCGCAGTACGGAAGTGTTACCTATCATTTGTTTGTATTAAAAGACGCAAATCAACTTTCCTTAAGGCATATCCATTGTTATGATGTCCAGAACAATGGGTTTCTTCAATTGGTTGGATTTCGTGACTATCTAAATTCACATCCAGATGTGGCAAGGAACTATGCTAAATTAAAGAAAGAACTTGCAGCTCAGTATCCGGATAATAGAGTTGCCTACACAAAAGGTAAGAACGATTTTATTCAAGGTATTTACTTACTATTGGATAACCATATGTAGATAGCCATATGTAGAACTAAGAACATAATTAAGAAGCCATCGTACATAGAGTTGTTGTTTTAACTCTCTGCTCGATGGCTTTTTATTTATACTATATTTTCAATACTTTAATTAAATAGATTAATAATTAATTCTATACTTTGATTTTATAGACAATAGCATAATTTTAGATTCAAAGCTTAGTTTTAAATTCTATACTTTGATTTTAAAATCATATTTTAGTTTAAAATTATAATTCGATATCGTTTAATATTGTTAATAATTATACAGTATTTAAAATCGATACCCATATACCAAATATCTTATCTAAAATTCTCTACCGCTGCTCTCTCAATTGCAAGACCGTTGGTATAATGTTTCATAAACGCTCTTACACCTTCTACATCCTTTGCCTCTGGCTCAATTGTGCTACCAGTCATATCGGTAAAGATCTTATTGGATAAGAACATATCGAGGGTTTCTCCTTCTTCTTTGTTCACTAGGTAAGCTGCTAATAATGCCATTCCCCATGCGCCACCTTCACCAGCTGTATCCATTACGGTCACTGGAGTTTCCATAACAGCTGCCATGATTTTTTGTCCAACCACAGGTGTTTTAAATAATCCACCATGGCCAAGAACCTGCTCAATTGCAACGCCTTCCTCTTTTAGAAGAATATCAAGACCAACTTTCATTGCTCCTAATGCTGTGATTAAATGTACACGCATAAAATTCGCCAAGTTAAATTTGCTATCTGGCATACGAACAAATAAAGGTCTTCCTTCTTCTAGCCCTGTAATATGTTCTCCTGATAAATATCCATAGGATAATAAACCACCACAGTCTGCATCTCCTTCTAACGCCTTATTATATAAAGTTTGATACAACTGGTTCATATCCACTTTAATTCCCATTGCTTCATTGTACTCTTTAAAAAGATTTACCCAAGCATTTAAATCCGAAGTGCAGTTATTGCTGTGTACCATGGCAACCATATCTCCTGCTGGTGTTGTTACAAGGTCAATTTCTTTATGTAATTTCGTAAGTGCCTTCTCTAATACAATCATTGCAAACACTGACGTACCTGCAGATACGTTTCCTGTTCTTACTTTTACACTATTGGTTGCAACCATACCAGTTCCAGCATCCCCTTCTGGTGGGCACATTGGTATTCCAGCTTGCAAGGTTCCCGTTGGATCTAATAATTTTGCACCTTCACTTGTAAGAACACCTGCATCCTCACCTGCTACCAGTGCTTTTGGTAATATCTCTTCTAGTTTCCAAGAGAAATTTCGATCCTCTATTTTATCATTGAAGGCTTTAACTTTGTCAAAGTCATAATCTCTCTTTGTCGCATCCACTGGGAACATTCCGGCAACATCACCGATACCGAGTACTTTTTCACCAGTTAACTTCCAATGAACATATGCTTCTAAAGTTGTTATGTAATCAATATTCGCTACGTGCTCTTCTCCATTTAAAATGGCTTGGTACAAGTGCGCAATGCTCCATCGCTGTGGTATGTTATATTGGAAAGTTTCCGTTAACTCTTCTGCTGCTTGCTCTGTTATTGTATTACGCCAAGTACGAAATGGTACTAAAAGCTCACCAGTTTTATCAAATGGCATATATCCATGCATCATTGCACTGACACCAATGGCACCGATGGTTGTTAACTCAACATCATATTTCTCTTTCACATCAAGCACTAATTTATGGTAACTATCTTTGATTCCTGCCCAGATTGCTTCTAGAGAATACGTCCATATTCCATTTACAAGCTGATTCTCCCAATCATGTCCTCCAAGAGCGATTGGCTCATAATCTTCACCGATTAATACTGCCTTAATACGTGTGGAACCAAGTTCAATTCCTAATGCTGTTTTTCCCTGCAAAATACTATTTACTATTTTTTCTTTCATGGTTGCCCTCCTTATGTCTTTCCTTATTTTTTCTTTTCTTTTGCCTTAGCAAATAAACTCTGCAAAATAATAAAGAATGCGAGTAGAGTAGCAATCGTAATCCTAGTCCACCACGAGGATAAGGTTCCTTGGAAGGTAATAAAGGTTTCGATTGTACCTTTAATTAATACCCCAAACAAACTTCCAAAGACATTTCCAACACCGCCGGTTAGCAAGGTACCTCCAATGACTGAGGATGCAATGGCTTCCATTTCTAGCCCCCTTGCCTGTTCTACGAAACCAGCACAAGTATTTAGGCTAAACAAAAAGCCACCTAAAGTACATAAAAATCCATTTATCCCATAAACAAATAGTTTTGTACGTCTTACATTTAATCCCATCATCAAGGCAGATTGCTCATTACCTCCTACAGCATAAATAGTACGACCAAATTTAGTAAATTTCAATAGTAAAAACACAAATAGTAAAATTAATATGGCAATAATAACGCTTGGGTAAATAAAAGGGTAAATTGTGATTCCTTTTTTATTGACGGTACCACCAAGAAACGGAAGATTCACTTTATATTTTGCCCATCGCAAAAAGGTTTCATTTTTAATACTAATCATTTCTTGACTAATCATAGCGGTCATGCCTCTAGCAAAGAACATCCCCGCTAAGGTGACGATAAATGGTTGTATTTTAAGATAGGAAATAAAAAATCCCTGTATTAAACCGAAAATCACTCCAACAATTAATACAATAATGAGTGCAGGTACCGCTCCAATCCCTTTTTGCTCCATCATATAGGCTAATAGCATGCAAGTAAGAGCTACTACAGACCCAACCGAGATATCAATTCCACCGTTAATCATAACCATCGTCATACCAGTTGCAATTACAATCAGTCCAGCATTTGAAACAAATAGATTTAAAAACACCTGAGGTTTTGTAAACCCTTCCTCTTTAAAAATAACCATTCCGGTGATATACATAATGAAAAACAAACCGATTGTTATTAATAATAAATAAGTACTTCCATCCATCCTACGAAACTTCTTCATTTTTTTAAGAATGATCATCCTGTCACCTCGCTTTTTTTGCTCCATGTCGCGCTGCGCTTTTTCATGAATTTATGAAATTCTTGTGACTGTAATGTTACAATGATAACTACCACGATAGCTTTATATACAGGAATCTGATCTGGTGAAACGCTCATTGCATACAAGGTTGTGCTTAATGCTTGAATGGTATAAGCACCGATAACACTTCCGATTAAGGAAAACTTACCGCCGCTTAAACTATTTCCACCGAGGGCTACTGCTAGTATCGCATCCAGTTCTAGATTTAATCCTATATTATTTGCATCTGCCGAATAGATTCTTGAGGATGCTACTAGACCCGCTATTCCTGCGCAAAGGCCACAAAATACATATACAAAGAAAGTAATTTTACCTGATTTAATTCCAACAAGCCTTGACGCTTTTGCGTTGATTCCAACGGATTGAATATACAGACCTAGCGTTGTTTTCTTTAATATAAAATGCGTTAAGAGTACTACAAATAATGCTGCAAAGATAGGTGTTGGTATTGGTATTTTAGGGATGCTTGCCCCCAACATTTTATAAGAATCTACTCGGATATAAGTAATTTGCCCCTTTGTAATTAATTGTGCAATACCTCTGCCTGCGGTGAATAAAATTAAGGTTGCTACCATCGGTTGTATTTTCATTTTTGCAACTAAAAATCCATTAAAACAGCCACATAATACCCCTGCTAACATCGCAGCAATTACACCAAACAGATACGGGTTTTGAAACTCATTTACCGTCTGTTGTCCTCCCGCTAAAATATAGCAGCATATCGCTCCTGCAACCGACATTACTGCTCCTACTGAAATATCTGTCCCTCCAGATGCGGCTACAACTAGGGTCATTCCAACTGCAAGGATTACCAAATCACTGGCACGATTTATTACATCAATGATATAGCCATATAGAACACCATTTTTAATGCTAACTTCAAAAAAGCCTGGTGTTTTTATTAGATTGGATAGAAGAACCAATATTAGGCAAAATATCGGTAAGAACAATCGATAGGAAGTTACTTTTTTTATGATACTTAACATCTTATTCATCCTTTTCACCTCCTGCTATCGCCTTCATAATATTCTTTTGGTTTAATTCTTCCCCTTTTAATTCTCCAACTTTTTGTCCATCGCGAAGCACAGCCATTCGATTACATGTACGTATCATCTCTTCTATTTCAGAGGAGATAAATAAAACCGACATTCCTTTTTCTGCTAATTGAACCACTAGTTTTTGAATTTCTGTCTTTGTGCCAACATCAATTCCCCTGGTTGGTTCATCTAGGATCAAAAAATCTGGGTTCGTTAGCAACCAACGAGCGAGGATTACTTTTTGTTGGTTCCCACCACTTAATTGTTTTACTGGGGTATCGCAACTTGCTGTTTTAATTTGTAATAAATTAATGTATTGGTCTGCAAATTCTTCTTGTTCTTTCCTACTAAGTGGTCGTAACATCCCCTTCTTAGCCTGCAATGCTAAGATTATGTTTTCACGAACGGATAAGTCTGCTACAATCCCCTCTTCTTTTCGATTCTCTGGCAAATATGCCATTCCTGCATTCATCGCTTCTAATGGTGTATCAATGCTAACCTTTTGCTGTTTTACAATCAATTCACCAGAATCTGCTTTATCAGCACCATACAAACTCCTTGCTAGCTCTGATCGCCCAGAACCTAGTAAGCCAGTAAGTCCAATGACTTCTCCTTTATAAATTGTTAAGTCATATGGTTTGATTTTACCACTATGACCAATTCCCTTTGCTTCCAATAGGCTCTCAGCATCCGTTTTCATTTCTTGCGATGTCTTTTTGATTTCTGCTAAGTCATCGTAGTCCTTGCCCATCATTTTTGCTACCAATTGCACCCTTGGTAGATTTGCTATTTCATATTCCCCTACAAAGATACCATTTCTAAGAACGGTAATTCGGTCACATACCTCATACACTTGCTCTAAAAAATGCGTTACAAATATAATTCCAACACCTTTTTCCTTCAGTAACTTCATAAGCGAAAACAACTTTTCAACTTCTTGATCATCTAATGAAGACGTTGGTTCATCGAGTATTAATACCTTGGCAGACATATCCACTGCTCTTGCGATTGCTATCATTTGTTGAATCGCAATCGAATAATTCTCCACAGCCTTCGTAACATCGATTTCTATTTTTAAGCTCTTTAAAAGTTCCTTCGCCTTATTTCGCATCGTCTTCCAATCTATCAGACCAGCTTTTTTTGGTTCTCTTCCAATAAATAAATTCTCCGCTACTGATAGATTCGGACACAAATTCACCTCTT
>CAJJLI010000103.1 GCA_905192625.1 uncultured Clostridium sp.
ATGATCTCCATGATTCCGAAGTCCGTCACGACACCGATCGCCATGGGCGTGTCCTCGCCGCCGATGCATAATAACTCCAGAGATTAGCATAATTGGTGCTCTAAAAATTGAACGAACGCCAGGTGTAATTGCGTTCTGAATGACAGTTACATCAGAAGTTAATCTCGTAATCAGGGATGGGGTTGTAAAATGATCCATGTTAGAGAATGCAAAGGATTGTATTTTTACATATTCAGCATCTCGAATTTCAGCGGCAAAACCATTACCAAATTTCGAAAAGTTATTGCTGCAACCTCTTCCGAAAATGAAAGAAAATATGGATAATAATAAAATTATAAACCCAATTTTAAAGATATAATGATAGTCTTTGTTGCCAACACCAATATCAATGATTTTTGACATAAGGGTTGGTATCATTATTTCAAAAACGGCTTCTAAAACACAGCAAAAATATCCGATACACCACTCTTTTTTGTAGTTTTTTGTGTACTTGAAAAATTGTTTGAGCATAATTTGTCTCCATTCATGTCATGCTGCCCGGCGTATTATGTTTTGGATTAAATACGGACAAAAAAGTGTAGATTTTAATTACATTAGAATTAAAAAGAACATTGTAAGCGCTTACATTAATTTCATTATAGTTCTTGTAATCTAAAAAATCAATAAATAGGACTAATTTTATAGATTTTGTATGTTTTATGTTAACTTGAACCTGCAATTTAAAATTCATCGGAAAAGTACTAATAAAACAATATATTCTAACATTAGAAACGGATTGACAAAATTTAGTAACACGTTATAATAAAAGTAGTAATAATTTACTATTCTAAAAAACTAAAGTACTATAATGTGAGTAGGAATGGGAACGATCGTAAAGCACATGATATCAGTAAAATTAATGATGGCATGATGAAATAAGTATATAACGAAAGAAGACAAGGAAGTATTATGACAAGCTAGTTTTGTAGCAACTAAAATAAGTGAAGGCTTACGTTAGTTGCATTTATTTTCTACTAATAAGTAAAAAAAAGTGTATTTCATACAAAATACAACAGTAATATCTTTTGAATTTGCATAGGAATGTTAGTTTAAGTAATTTATAGTAAGTGAATAGAATGGAGTATGGCATGGACTTTAGTAGCAACCGAAAACGTATGGGAGACATGCTTGTTGAAGAGAGAGTAATTACAGACGAACAATTAAATTATGCTCTTAAAGAACAGAAAAAAAGGAAATTAAAAATCGGTGAAACTTTAGTTGATTTAGGATTTATCGATGAACTAACCATTGTTAAGGTTTTGGAAAAACAACTAAAAGTAGAACGGATTCAGCTAGCGAGTATCGTTATTGATCCTGAGATTTTAAAATTGGTAAGTGAGCAAATCCTTCGCAAATACATGGTTATGCCTTTTGAATTTCATAAAAGTAATCCGAATGTTCTTCGAGTTGCGATGGCTGACCCTCTTGATATAATCGCAATTGATGATATTGCAATAATTACGAATTTAAAGATTGAGCCAACCGTTGCTACGCCAAAAGAAATTGCGACGGCCATTGATAAATATTATGGAAATGCAGAAGCAAAAGCGGTGGCGGAACGCTATACCAAAGAGAAGGAAACCCAAAATAAAGGAAAAGAAGACGAGACGGTTTATGATGATGTTAATAATTCGCCAATCGTTTTATTAGTAAAAGCCATCATAGAACAAGCAGTGAGACAACGAGCAAGTGATATACATATAGAGCCATTTGATCATACGATTCGCGTTCGGTATCGTGTGGATGGCATCTTATCAGAAGTTATGAATTATGAAATTAATCTATTACCAGCAGTGGTGGCAAGAATTAAAATCATTGGAGATATGGATATTTCAGAAAAAAGAAAGCCACAAGATGGTCGCATAACAATCATTGTAGATCGCGAGGAGTTTGATATTCGTGTATCGATTTTACCAACGGTGTATGGTGAGAAAATCGTTATGCGTATTACTTCAAAAAAGGGATTAACAAAGGCAAAAAAAGAATTGGGATTTTCAGATGAAGAAATGCAAAAATTTGATTTAATTTTAAAGCATCCCCACGGAATGATATTAGTAACAGGTCCCACAGGAAGTGGTAAGTCAACTACATTATATACTGCATTAAGTGAGTTAAATACTAGTGAGGTTAATATAATTACCGTAGAAGATCCAGTGGAAGCGAACATAGATGGAATTAATCAGGTTCAGGTGAACCCAAAAGCAGAGATGACTTTTGCAACTGCTCTTCGTTCTATTTTACGACAGGATCCAGACATTATTATGATTGGTGAGATTCGAGATCTTGAAACGGCGGAGATTGCGGTTAGAGCGTCCATTACAGGGCATCTGGTTGTTAGTACACTGCACACCAACAGTGCAGCAAGTACAATTACAAGATTGGTAGATATGGGAATTGAGCCATATCTGATTGCAGATGCTACCGTTGGAGTCATTGCGCAACGCTTGGTAAGGCGGCTTTGTCCATCCTGTAAAAAAATACATATCACCGAGGAACTTGAATATGAACTACTGGGTGTAGATAAAAATGATGAGCTTACAATATATGAACCATGTGGTTGCCATATTTGCAATGGAACCGGATACTTTGGTCGAATTGGTTTGTATGAAATTATGCCAATAAGTTCAAGAATTAAAGAGATAATCAGTCGCAATGGAAGTGCAAATCAAATTAGAGATATAGCATTGGAAGAGGGCATGAATACATTGCAAATGAGCGCAAGGAAGCTTGTGTTAGAAGGAATCACCTCGGTGGATGAAATGAAGAAGATAGCGTTTGATCAATAGCTTCTAGAAGTGGAGAGTTGTTATGTTTACAATAGAGGAATTACTTTTATTGGCAAAAGAAAAAGGTGCATCTGACTTACATATCACGGTTGGAATTCCACCAAAATGTAGGGTTCATGGGACCTTGATAAATCTAGGTTTGGAAAAATTATTACCAAAAGATACGGACTTGATCATCCAACCGATGTTGTCTGAGTATAGCAAGCAGAGGTTAGAAAAAAACGGAGAAGTAGATTTTTCCTATTCCATTCCCAATCTAGGAAGATACCGAGTGAATGTATTCAAACAAAGAGGCTCCTATGCAGCTGCAATTCGTTTGGTAGGAACTAGCATACCAGCACCTAATCAATTGGGAATACCAGATTCCGTTCTTGAACTAACCAAAAGAAAGAGAGGGCTGGTTTTGGTAACAGGCCCTACTGGAAGCGGTAAATCAACCACCCTAGCTTCCTTAATTGATTTGATCAATAGCAATAGTAATTTACATATTATTACCCTAGAGGATCCCATTGAGTATTTGCATCAGCATAAAAAATCCATCGTAAACCAGAGGGAAATCGGGCTTGATACCTTTTCATACCAAGATGCATTAAGAGCTGCACTAAGAGAAGACCCAGATGTTATTTTAGTTGGTGAAATGAGAGATTTAGAGACCATAGCGATAGCGATTACGGCGGCAGAAACAGGACATCTCGTGTTTTCTACCTTACATACCATCGGTGCTGCAAATACAGTAGACCGAATTATTGATGTGTTTCCACCCCATCAACAGCAACAGATTCGCATTCAGCTCGCTTCTGTTTTAGAAGCAGTGGTATCCCAACAACTAATCCCATCTTCGGATGGTGCAGGTAGAGTGGCCGCTTTTGAAGTAATGCATGCAAATTCAGCAATTCGAAATCTTATAAGAGAAGCTAAGGCACATCAAATCACAACCATCATCCAAACCAATAGAAAGTTAGGGATGCAAACGATGGATGAGGCAATATACAACTTATATATCAATAAAAAGATCGATGCAGAACAGGCGATACATTTTGCACAAGATCAAATGGCGATAGAGAGGCGATTATTTTAAAGTATAAGTCTCAAAGTTTCTTTGTTGAAATAAAATATGGAGGAGTGTAATGAACAGTTATTCTTATCTGGTCATTGATAAACAGGGAAAAGAGAAAAAGGGAACGATGGATGCAGCCAATGAAGACATTGTGAAAGCGTTTCTAAAAGCCGAGGGGAATTTACTTATCTCTATTTCACCCCAGAATATATTTACTAAGGACATTCAAATTAATCTAGGCAATCCAATTAAACCAAGGGATTTAAGCGTATTTTGTAGACAGTTTGTAAGTATTTTATCTGCTGGCGTGTCCATAATCAATGCACTGGATATGTTAAGCGAGCAAACGGAAAATAAAGTCTTATCAAAAGCCATCAAAAATGTACAGACATCAGTGGAAAAAGGCGAAACCTTAGCAGATGCCATGATAGCGGAGAAAAAGATTTTTCCAAGACTTCTTATACATATGGTAGAGGCAGGAGAGGCCTCTGGTGATTTAGAAACAGTTTTTGAGCGTATGGCAGAACATTTTGAAAAGGATACGAAACTTAAGGCGCAAGTTAAGAAAGCCATGATTTACCCAATGGTTGTAGGCTGCGTTGCAATCATAGTGATATTTGTCATGATGCTTGTGGTAATACCGAATTTTGTTGGAATCTTTCAGGATATGAATATGGAATTGCCTGCTATGACTCGTATGGTAATCGGGATGAGTGATTTTGTTAAAGGAAAATGGTTTCTCATTCTACTTGTAATTGCGTTTGCAGTGTTTGGATTTTACCTTACGAAGAAATCAGATACCGGCAAGTTTTTCTTAGGAAAACTTGCACTAAAGCTACCGCTGTTTGGAAAAATCATTACCAAATCAAACTCTTCTAGATTTGCTAGAACCTTAAGTACTTTATTGACTGCGGGAATACCAATGATTGAAGCCTTAGATATTACAGCAAAGACACTGGATAATGTAATAGCAAAGCAGGTGCTATTTACTGCAAAAGATGATGTAATCAAAGGGTTTCCTTTATCCAATCCCATTAGAGTGTCAGGAGTTTTTCCACCGATGGTTTGCCAAATGATCAAAATAGGAGAAGAGTCGGGAAATCTTGAAAGTATGCTAGAGAAACTTGCAGATTACTACGACGAAGAAGTTAAAATTGCCACGGAATCCTTAACGGCGGTATTAGAACCCATGATTATCGTAGTACTAGCTCTGGTTGTTGGCGTACTTATTATGGCGATTATGCAACCGATGATGTCAATGTATACTGGCTTGGATAATTTGTAGTTTAGAAATAATAACAAAGGTAATCTTTACTGTTAAGTTAATGGCAGAACAGCGTGCGATAACTTACAGTAATAATTATAAATTAAATTTTTAAAGGAGAATTGTATATGAAAAAAGAAGATGTAAAAGTAAAGAAGTTAAATAACAAAGGATTTTCACTAGTTGAGATTATTATTGTAATTGCCATTATGGCAGTGCTTGCAGGGGCACTTGCACCACAGTTGATTAAGTACATTGATAAGTCGAGAAAAGCAGCGGATATTCAGACTGCACAGACAATTGCCATGGCGGCAAATACAGCATTAGCTGATGAGGCAGGATATGCTACTGCAAATAATACTAAATTATCGGATTGTTATAACTCTAGTGGTACAAATGCATTTCAAGATAAGATAAAGGAGATACTTGGGGGAACATCAGGAGTGAAACCAAAGAGTAAAGAGTATGCAGACTTCCTTATTACATACAGCGCGGGTAAGGGGATTGAAATTTATGCAACTAACGAAGTTTCAGCAACACCAACGCCGGTATTAGCTGATCAATTATATCCTGAACTAGGAGATAAATTTAAATAATATTACTTATACATATTTATGATACTCTAATCCCAAGTACTACAATAAGGTATGCGGGATTGGAGGAGTTTAAAATAAACATCATAATAAAAATACGAAAGGATAATCCATGCCACCCAAGATACCAATATACTTCCTTCTATCTATCCTATTGCTAGTAATGAACCAAATTATTCATACATTCATTAAGAACAACACACAACAATTGGATCGTAAGTATCGATATAGGTTACGTTTTATTCCTCTCACACTTTTATGTTTTATGTTTGTATTAATCACAAATAAAACACCCCACCCCCCACTTGCCATCCTATACTGCATATTCACCTCAGCATTGCTACTGTTAAGTATCATCGACCTACTAACCTACGAGATACCAATCCAAATCAACTATTTTATAGGTGTTTTAGGTATCGTACGAATATTAACAGATCCAGCCAATCTTATGTCCTACCTCATAGGATTTTTTTGCATTAGTGGATTCTTATATATTATCTATGTGTTGACGAAAGGAAAAGGAATTGGTGGGGGAGATATTAAATTGATGGCGGTCAGTGGTTTGGTGGTGGGATTTCCGAATATCGTTGTAGCTTTTTTGATTGGGTGCATACTTGGATCTGTCATCCATACGATACGATGTAAAGTTTCAAAAGCGGACCATGTGTTAGCCTTTGGTCCTTATTTATCCGCGGGATTAGTGATATCAATTTTATATGGAGAGAAAATCATACAATGGTATGTAGGATTATTTTAAAATATAGCAAAGGAGGGGGAAGATGTTTCAAAAAGTAATAAGTATAGAAATTGGATATCAAACAACTAGAATATGCGAAGTGGAATATCGCCAGAAAAAAGCGTATGTCTATCAGCATATTAGTTTTGATACGCCGAAAGATGCCTTTGATGATGGATATATCAGAGATAAAGAGAAATTCGTTGAAGCTGCTAAATTAGTGTTACAAGAGCACAATATAAAGAGTAAGAAAGTTGTGTTTACGATATCTTCATCGAAAATAGCAAACAAAGAAGTGATTCTCCCTCTTATTAAAGAAAAGAGAATACAGGATGTAATCGAGGTCAATGCATCGGATTATTTTCCGGTGGAGATATCGGATTACACTTTAACATATAGCATTTTAGAAAAGACAAATACGAAAGAGGACAAAAAACTAAGAATATCTGTATTTGCAGCGCCAAATAGTTTGATTAAAAACTATTATAGTATTGCAAGTATGCTAAATTTAGACGTCATAGCAGTAGATTACATTGGAAATATTCTGTATCAGGTATTAAGACATACACAAAGCAAT
>CAJJLI010000104.1 GCA_905192625.1 uncultured Clostridium sp.
TTTGCCAAACAGCATACATACACCATTCAATGAATCATTCTCTGTTGCTAATATGTACGGTTCTCTTGCGCCTTCCCAATCAAACGATGAATTTAACATGGCTTCTGGAAAATCGCAGTTTGGATAAAAATCCGTCCACTGTCTTTGGCCTTGGAAACCACCTGCAATCGCATTATGTCCTACCATTTCTTCTTTTGCATGTTCTGGTAGATTTTCATTGCCATTGTATAAGTCTTTTATAATGCACATCATCTTAACAAGGAATTCCCAGTCCTTTTCTTTTTGATCTTCACTCTTTTTTAATTCATCCGGATTTTTATCAAATCCTTCTTTGCACTTTTCTTTTACCCATACAAGTGCCTTTTCATATTCATTTTTATCATAAATTTCTTCTGTCATCCTACGAATGATTTCTACCTCATCTACCGATTCTACTCGCATTCCAAGATACTCTTCAAAAAAGTCACAATTAATAATTGAACCAGCAATTCCCATGCATATGGAACCGATTTGTAAGTAAGATTTACCACGCATCGTTGCTGCTGCAATAGCAGCTCTACCAAAACGTAAAAGTTTTTCTTTTACATCATCAGGGATTGTACTATCGTTTGCATCTTGAACATCCCTACCATAGATTCCAAACGCAGGCAATCCTTTTTGTGCATGCCCCGCTAACACTGCTGCTAAATAAACAGCTCCAGGTCGTTCCGTTCCATTAAATCCCCAGACCCCTTTGATTGTCATAGGATCCATATCCATTGTCTCTGATCCATAACACCAACAAGGAGTCACCGTTAGTGTTATATCTACACCAGCTTTTTTAAACTTATCTGCACAAGCAGCTGCCTCGGCAACACGCCCTATCGTAGTATCGGCAATGACTACTTTTACTGGCTCACCATTTGAATAATATAAAGTACCTGTAAAAAGTTCTGCAGCAGCTTTTGCCATATTCATGGTCTGCTCCTCTAAGGATTCCCTTACTTGTAAAACTCCTCTTCTACCATCGATAGTTGGACGTATTCCTATCACTGGATAATCTCCTATTAGCCTACTTTTTGCCATGGTAACACCTAACCTTTCTCTTAAATAGCAACAATTAACTTACCAGTTTCATCTGTTAGATCTCTAATCTTCTTTCATTGATGCACAAAGTAATTCCTTTTTAGAGCCGGGTTACATCGTAAGTATTTATTTTCCTCGTTCCTTAATAGACCGTGTCAACCTCTACATGATATTAACACCTTATACCTGCCTATGACCTCTTGAAATATTGTGCATCTATAGACCTAATTCTACTATTGTACTAACTTTAAATCTTGTGCTATAATGGCAAATAATGTAACAATATTCAGATTGGAGGGTATCGTGCAGTATTTAAATTATAACGAATGTAAACAGCGGGGACGCTTTGATTTTCCTATTGAATACTACCATGTCGAGAACACGCACCCGCAATACATCATGCCATTTCATTGGCATGTAGAATATGAAATTATTCGTATTTTAAAGGGAAGTTTTATTATTTCATTAGACGAAGAAGAAATCAAAGCAAAGAGCGGTGATGTCATATTTATTCCCGGCGGTACACTTCATGCCTGCACTCCGACGAATTGCATTTATGAATGCGTTGTATTTGATATGAGAATGTTATTAGACAAAGATGGGATTACGAGAAGGTACATAGAATTAATCGACGATCAAACGCTTCGAATTAATCCTATTCTTACATGTGAAGGCACAAGACTTCACGATACCATTTGGAGGTTATTTGATTCTTTTTGTAAAGAAACCATGGGATATGAAATGATTGTGAAAGGCACACTATATGAGATTTTTGGCACCCTATTGGAGAGAAATCTATTTAATCACACTTCTTTCGTACCTTTAGGGAACCAGAGAAGAATTAACCAACTAAAACATGCACTTGAATTAATTGAGGAACAATACAGTACTACAATTACATTAAAGCAACTATCAAAGGCTGCTGGCATGTCCTCGAAATACTTTTGCAAATTTTTTCAGGATATGACTCATAAAAGTCCGATGAATTACTTGAATTTTTATAGAATAGAGCGCGCCTGTTATCAACTGATACATTCAGACTCCTCCATTATTGAAATCTCTATGAATTGTGGTTTTAATGATGTTAGTTATTTCATTAAAACTTTTCGTAAATATAAAGGTACAACCCCATCAAAATACAGAAAGCAAATTCGATAAATACGCTAACAACTACCTTAACGAATCATATGCTTCCTTAAACCAGCGATTTCATTTACGGACAATAAAATTCTAAATAACATGGTTTTCATTTAATCTACTACTAGATATTATTCGTAATATAGTTTTCCAACATTACACTTTAAATTACATAAATAAAAACAGTTGTCCAAAGTTCTTTTCTTTCAAGTTTTTATAGCTTTAAAGTATAAAAATTCTCTTAGAAAACAAAGTTTGGACAACTATATGAAATACTTTTTATTGAATAAAACTTAACGTTCTTCTCTATAGTAATTTACACCACAAGCATCTGGCTGAGATTTTTCCCTTGCCATACGAACGGATGCTGCTACTAGTACAATTACCGTAATTAAGTAAGGTAACATATCATAAAATGCACCTGGAATGTTAAATGATGCTGGTATATAGTATTTTAATTGGCGAAGTGCCCCAAAGATAAAAGAACCAAAAATTGCTTTTACAGGACTCCATGTTGAAAAAATTACAAGTGCAACAGAGATCCAACCAATTCCTCCAACGCAATCACTAATCCATACACCTTTATTGATAATCATAATTGTATATGCTCCACCAATACCACAGATACCACCGCCAAGCATAACGTTTAAGTATTTAAACTTTGTTACTTTAATACCAGCGGCATCCGCTGCTGCTGGATTTTCTCCGATTGCACGAAGATTTAATCCAGTTTTTGTGTGATGAAGATAAAAACCAAGAAGGACTGCTGTAATGATTCCGATATATACAAACGGGTTATAGGAAAAGAATAGTTCACCGATTACAGGAATATCACTTAGTCCTTTGATATTAATATTTCTCATCTGAGATGTAATATTCTCAGGTAGTTTTAATGTTCCTTCTTGTGATTTGCTAAGTGCATAAAATCCCCAGAAGTTTGCAAGACCCACACCAAAGATTGTAAGAGTTAATCCTGTTACGTTTTGGTTTGCCATAAAGGTAATTGTTAAAACTCCATATATCAAAGCAGCAAGAGCCCCTGCTGCAAACGCTGCCAGCAAAGCTAGGAAAAAGTTATCGGTAGAATATCCCACCATAAATCCAGCGCAGGCACCAATTGCCATCATACCTTCTACACCTAAGTTCAAATGTCCAACTTTTTCATTGAGAATTTCACCTAATGTACCGAATAGTATCGGTGTTCCAGAAGCAATCGAAACTGCAATAAAACGAATAATCATGCTCATGCTTTTGCTCCTCCTTTTTTACGCATCACAAAATGATATCTAGCAAAAAACTCGCATCCAATAACAAAGAATAAGATAATTCCCTGTAATACGTCTGCACATGCCTGAGATAAACCAAATGTAGATTCAACTACACTACTTCCTTTTTCCATAATACTAAATAATGCGGAAATTACGAAAATGGAAATTGGATTTAAATTTCCTAGCCATGCTACTATAATTGCTGTAAAACCTACTCCACCGGCAATTCCTGTTGTTAGAGTCATTGCAGAACCACTAACTTCAATCATACCAGCTACACCACAGATTGCACCACTAATAAACATCGTACGAAGTACAATTTTTTTAACGTTCATACCTGCATAGGTTGCTGTCGCCTGACTTTCTCCAACTACGCTAATTTCATAACCTTGTTTTGTATATCTTAAATAAATGAAAACAAATACTATTAAAACAATTGCTATGATCCACCCTGCATGTACACCAAACACTTTATCAAGCTGTGCATTCTTATCAAATCTTGCGATTTTCGCATAACCAGGGGAAGCTGGATCTCTCCAAAGAGATTCTCTTAAGAATACAACGATATTAAATGCTATGTAATTAAACATTAATGTAAACAGTGTTTCATTCGTATTATAACGTGACTTAAAATAAGCAGGTAAGAGCGCTGCTAGACCACCACCTAATATACCAGCGAGTAACATAAGAATTAACAATAATGCATGCGGTAAATCTGCATGGAAAAGTGCAAAGTAGGAAGCAAAAATAGCACCAGTTATCATCTGACCTTCTGCACCAATGTTCCAAAATTTCATCTTAAAAGCAAGTGTTACACCTAAGGAAGTAATGAGCAATGGAATCATGATTTTTATTGTTCCTTGAATCGCTAACTTACTGCGAAATGCACCACTAATCAAAGTTTTGTAAATATTAAATGGGTTATAACCAATTGCTAGGATAAATAAACCACCTGCAACTAATGCTAATAGTAATGCAAGTAAACGCAATCCAATCATCTTATTTTTCGATATCTCTGCTCGTTTTACAGTTCGAATGAAAGGCTCACCTTGTCTTTTTACTCTTATATTAGCCATTTACTGCTACCTCCTGCTCCATTTCACCTGTCATTAGTAATCCGATTTGTTCCTTTGTTGTTGTTTTCGCATCTACGATACCGGTCACTTTCCCATGGCATAAGACCATAATGCGATCCGATAATTCAAGTAAAACATCCAAATCTTCTCCAACATAAAGTACTGCAACATTCTTTTGTTTTTGTTCATTTAATAAATCATACACCGTATAAGAAGCTTTGATATCTAAACCTCGTACTGGGTATGCAGTAATAAGTACATTAGGGTTTGACTCAATTTCTCGGCCCAATAATACTTTTTGCACGTTACCACCGGACATAAGTCGAACTGGAGTATCCACCCCTGGCGTAACAATTTTTAACTTTTTCACTAATTTTTCTGCTAATGTTCTTGCTGGTTTACGACGAATGAATGGTCCCTTACCGTCTTTATAACTTTTAAGTAACATATTATCTACCATGCCCAGTCCAGCAACCAATCCCATTCCAAGACGATCTTCTGGAACAAAGCTCATACTAATCCCATAATTAATTATTTCTAACGGAGACTTTCCTACGATATCCTCACCTTTATAATGAATTTCACCATTTTGGATTGGCAACAAACCAGCAATTCCCTCACAGAGCTCTTTTTGACCACTTCCAGCTACACCAGCAATGCCAAGGATTTCACCCGTGCGAATATGGAACGATACATCATCGATTCCTTTTGTTCCATCGGACTTTAAAATGGATAAGTTTTTACATTCAAGTATGGATTCCTTCTCTTCTATCTCTGGTCGCTCGATTTCTAAACTTACTGGTCTACCAACCATTAATTCAGTTAATTTCTTCGAGTCACACTCTGAAGTTAATACAGTTTCGATACTTTTACCTTTACGTAAAATGGTGACACGATCGCTGATATCAAGAACTTCATTTAATTTATGCGTAATAATAATAATTGCATTTCCTTGCTCTTTCATACGACGTAAGATTGCAAATAATTTCTCTGTTTCCTGTGGTGTTAAAACTGCCGTTGGTTCATCTAAAATAAGTATTTTAGCACCTCTATATAAAACTTTTAAGATTTCTACGGTCTGTTTTTCACTTACAGACATATCGTAGACTTTCTTTTCAGCATCGATATCTAGTCCAAATTTAGCACATATATTTTCTATCTTTTCTTTTAATAGTTTCGGTTTTTCTAACTTCTCTTTTGTACCAAGCACTATATTTTCCATTGCCGAGAATACTTCAACTAACTTAAAATGCTGATGAATCATACCAATACCAAGAACCGCTGCATCCGTAGGAGAATTGATCACTACTTCTTCGCCATGAATGGATATTGTGCCTTCATCTGGATGATAAATACCGGAAAGCATATTCATTAACGTTGTTTTTCCAGAACCATTCTCACCGAGCAAAGCAAGTATTTCACCCTGCTTTACATTTAGGTCTATGTGATCATTTGCTATTACGCTACCAAAACGTTTCGTTATACCCTTACATTCAATTGCATATGCAGGTTTCTTTGTCTGTGACATAATTATCCCTCCGAAATATCAAAGGGTGTTGCAATTTGAATTATTCTTTTGCAACACCCTTTTATTAATTACTAAAAAAGGTTATTTGTGAAATGCCAGACATTTCACGTTACGTAAACGATTATCTTTTGAATTAACTAAGATAAAACAAAATATACGAGAACTTTATTTAAAATATCGTAACTGTTCAGAGCCAATCTCGAAAACACTGCGTGTTTCCTCGATGTGTCGTATCCGCCAAATAATTTTTATGAAAAGCATGCTCACGAATGTAAGCATTCATCACATGTTTTTCATAAAATTTACTTGGCTCTGAACAGTTACAAAATATCTATCATTTATTTTTCTACTACATTCTTAAAGTACCAGTTGATACCACCAGTGATTGTAGCATCATCTAAGGATTTACCTTCTTCACCAACTGTTGTTCCGTCATTGGTTTCGATTACTCCCCAGAATACATCCCAATCACCAGATTCAATTTTAGCTTTCGCTTCATCAATCGCTTCTTTTGTTCCATCTTTACATAAATCAGATAAAGGAGCAATATTTACTAAACCTTCTGCCATACCACCAAAGTAATTAGAACCATCCCATGTTCCATCAATTACGTCCTTAACTGCTTTTGTGTAATATGCTGACCAATCCCATACTACAGAAGTAAGTACTGCATTTGGTGCATCTTTTGACATGTCTGAATTGTAACCAATTCCAAATACGCCAGCTTCTTCTGCTGCTGTCATAGGGTTTGGAGTATCACAATGTTGAGATAATACATCAGCTCCTAGTGCAATTAAAGCATCTGCTGCCGCTGCTTCACCTTCTGGATCATACCAGCTGTTTGTTGTTTTAACATATACTTCAGCATTAGGATTTACAGAATAAACACCCATTGCAAACGCATTTAAACCACCAGTTACC
>CAJJLI010000105.1 GCA_905192625.1 uncultured Clostridium sp.
AGTACTCACAGAACGGCATCTGGCCGGAGTAGTAGCGCCCCGGCGTGTCGCGGGTCGCGATTATTATTCGTTGGCGTGTTTTGAGTAGTATGAATAGAAGAACTCAAATTATTGGGTGTTAATATCTGACTGGACATGTTGGTCGGATTATATCGGTATGTTTGACTGTCTTTTCTGCTGTTGTCCATCACTCGATGTCGCTGATATTGAAAAGGTTCCATAAAGACTCCTAGGTAATTGTTCATAATTAATATATGATACGTCTGAGAATATGTTAATCATTGTATGCTTATAATTTGAATGTACTCTAAAACTCTACCAATTTCCTAAATGTTAATTAAATCTTAATTGAAGTTTATGGGGAAAACGAGTACAATGAGAAAATAGAGAACGAAAATTTATAAGTAGAAACAGGAAAGATTGGAGCCATTATGGAGTTAAGTATAGTTAAGGCTTTTGAACAATATATCAATGAAAAATTGGAACAAGTTATTATAAGTAATTCTACAGATTCAGAACGTATTAAGAAAGTTAAGATACGTCCTGTTTTAATTAAGGGAGAAATTTTATTTCAGATAACGAGTTACTGTGGACAAAAGGTTTTACACCGAAACGCAACTAGGGATGAAGTATTGCAGGAATTAGAAAACTGGTTTACAGGGTTATTCAAGCAAGCTCAAATAAGTACAAAGGATTCAACGGTAACTATTTTAATTAGCAAAAAAGGAAAAACGACTGTAAAAGTGAAATCAAAAAATGTTGATCAGATACAGTGGGATCCGTTAAAACCAATGGAAATCGCTTCTCATAATAGAGTGAAACAGTATATCATCAAGGAAGGTGTTGGTGTTCCTTTTCTTGTAGATTTAGGAATCATGACATCGGAAGGTAAAATTGTTAAATCGAAGTATGATAAATACAAACAAATCAATCGTTTTCTAGAATTTATTGAAGACGTACTTCCAAATCTTGAAAAAGACAAAGAAGTTTCTATTATTGATTTTGGTTGCGGTAAATCATATTTAACCTTTGCAATGTATTATTATTTAAAAGAGTTGCAAGGGTATAATGTAAAGATTACTGGTTTAGACTTAAAAGAAGATGTTATACAGACTTGTAACGAATTAAAAGAGCGTTATGGGTATCATGAAATGCAGTTTCTAAAAGGAGATATCGCGTCCTATGAGGGAACAGATTCGGTAGATATGGTTGTTACACTTCATGCATGTGATACAGCAACAGATTATGCTATGTTTAAGGCAAGCAATTGGGGAGCTAAGGTTATATTATCAGTGCCTTGTTGCCAACATGAAGTAAACAAACAAATCTCATGTGAAGAGTTAGGAAGCATACTTCAACATGGATTAATAAAGGAGAGAATGTCAGCTTTAATAACAGATGCACTTCGAGCGAATTTGTTAGAGACATTGGGTTACAAAGTTCAGGTGATGGAATTTATTGATATGGAGCATACTCCAAAGAATATATTGATTCGAGCAGTAAAATTAAAGACTGGAATATCGGAACGTACTAGAAATAAAAAAATATCAGAGTATCAAAAAACGATTGAATTCTTAAATGTTAATCCGACACTATTTCAATTAACGCAATCTCAAAATTTATAGAGGAGAAGTGCCTAGATGAAGCATGTATATAGAGTATTAATACTATTTACTATATTCGTTGGTTCCTTATTTTACTTTGGAAGTAATATGGCGGAAGCTGTATTTAATATAGAGAAGGAAACTATGGATATGAGTGATGCAAGCCTGCCTTATATTTCGTTTCGTGTTGATGATAAGGAATATAATTTACTTCATGGTTATTGTTCAGGACTCGATGCGTTAACTCTAAGGGACTCAATCACTCCAATCACTACCGATCAATCATTTTCTGTTATTATTACTGAAAATGAAAGCGTTGTTAAGAAGGTGAAATATGAGATATCTTCCTTAACAGGAAATAATGTGATTGAAGAGGGGACCATAAATGCATTAGACAAAGAAGGGGATAAGAAGTTAGCTAGAATTAAGTTGAAGGAATCACTGGAGCGAGATACGGAATACGTAGCTAAAATAACCTTAATAACGGATCAAAGCAAGCGTGTATATTATTACACTAGACTTAAGGTTCTTAAAAACGGTTATGTAAGTGAAAAACTAGACTTTGTTCAGGACTTCCATACTTCGATTTTAAACAAAGAGACAGCAGAAAAAGTTTCAATGTATCTAGAAACAAATAAAAATTTAGATACTTCTTCGTTTGCCTATGTGAATATCCATTCTTCTTTAGATATGGTTAGTTATGGTGCATTAACAAAAAGCGTTGTATTTGAACAAATACCTACAATTACCGAAATATCCAATGAACAGACATCAGTAGCGTTATCCTTTGTTCTTAAGGTGGATACCGGCAATGGTACTGAATATTATAATGTGAAAGAAAATTATCGATTCTCCTATACAACCAACCGAGTGTATTTGTATAACTACGAAAGAACAATGGAAGCTATTTTTGATGTAAACCTTACTAGTTTAAGTAAGAGCCAGTTCAAAATTGGGATAACGAACAATCCTAACATTGAATTTATAACGAATAAGGACGACAGCATTGTTGCCTTTGTTTGGAATAAAGAGCTGTACTCTTATAGTTTAGGTGAAAATAAAATAGTACAAGTATTTTCCTTTAAACAAGATAATACCGATTTTATTCGAGATACCTATGAAAAGCACGATGTAAAAATTGTATCTATGGATGAATCTGGTAACCTATCCTTTATTGTCTATGGATATATGAATCGTGGTGAATATGAGGGAAGGGTTGGTATTGTTTTATATACCTATGATCGAGTACTTGGAAGAATTGAAGAACAAATGTATATTCCTATTAACGCTACGTATGAAGTGTTAAAAGAAGAAATTGGTGACTTTGCTTATCGCAATGATTATGATGTTATTTATTTTTCAATATATAATACAATTTATTCTTATAACTTATCTAGCAAACTATTAAAAGTTGTAGCAGAGAATGTTGATAGAGATCAATTTGTATTCTCAAGAGAAAATAAATTCATAGCGTACCAAGACAGCAGTGATACTACTAAAAATACTGTGATTCATGTCCTGGAGTTAGAAAAAGGGACAAAATCTAAAATTGAAGTACCAGCAGATCATACCATAGAAATACTAGGATCTATCGATGGAAATATTGTATATGGGGTAAGTAATAAAGAGGATATCTCAGTAAGAAATGATGGTACTCCTTTTATTCCAATGTACAAGATTGTCATTGCAGATTATACAGGTAAAATACTTAAATCCTACGAAAAAAAAGGAATTTATACAACCAATGTTGAAATAGAAGATAACGTAATTGAACTTCGCCAAGCGGTAAAATCAAACGATACGATTTTAGGATATAAAGATATTTCTTCGGATTTTATTTTAAATAAAGCAAGTACTTTAAAGGAGAATATTACAATATCAAAACGTGTTACAGATGTAATGCTAACAGAGTATTATATCTCGTTAACCCAAGGCTATACGATGGATGCTATTCCTGCGTTTGATGAAACTAAGAATACTGTAATTTTAGAAGATACTACAGTAAGAATTAACCAACCAGCGTATCGAGAAAACCTATTTTATGCATATTCCTTTGGTAATGTCATTTTAGTATCCGAGTATCCAGGAGAATCAATTAAAATGGCAGATGAGTACGTTGGAGCAGTTATTGATCAAACTGGTAAGAAAGTATGGGAAAGAGGAGCGAAAGCGAAGAAGGCTCAGATCTCAGATATCACTCCAGTGTATGTGAATGGAACCATGGATAGTTTACAGGCATCATTAAAGATGTTATTGAGTTATAAAAACGTCAATATAGATACTTCCTCGTATTCAAAAAACAAAGAAACGATTGAATCATTTTTATCAAAATATTTAAAAGCAACGCCGTTGAATTTAAAAGGTATTAGCCTAGATCAAGCGTTATATTATGTCTCACAAGGCAGACCAGTGATAGCATTTAAGAATGAAGAGAAGGCTGTTGTTATCACCGGTTACGATGCAACTAGCATCACGATAATAGATCCGTCTGAAATGAGAACGAAGACAATTGGAATAAAAGAAGCAGCTGATGCATTTGAGGAGTTTGGCAATGTATTCATTAGCTACGCTGAATAATTCGTTCAATTCAAACGGTATATAAATTGGGAGGAATAAGTATGAAATTACTATCAGTAGCAGTTCCATGTTATAACTCAGCAGCCTACATGAGTAAGGCAATTGATTCACTATTAACTGGTGGCGATGACATGGAAATAATAATCGTAAACGATGGTTCCCAGGATGAAACTGGAGAGATTGCAGATTCTTATGCAGAACGGTTCCCACATATTTGCAAGGCAATTCACCAAGAAAATGGTGGACATGGAGAAGCGGTAAATACAGGCCTTAGAAATGCAAAAGGAATGTATTTTAAAGTTGTTGACAGTGACGATTGGGTTGATGTGGCAGCACTAGAAAAAATCCTAAATGTTCTTCGCAGTATGGTAGAAGAGAGTACACAATTGGATATGTTTATTGCTAACTACGTATATGAAAAAGTGCATGAAAATAAAAAGAGAGTTATTTCCTATCGGACAGCCCTCCCTCAAGAGAGAATTTTTACTTGGGACGAAGTGAAACATTTTAGACAAGGCCAGTATATATTAATGCACTCTGTTATATACCGTACAAAGCTGTTGAGAGATTGCAAGTTAGAATTACCGAAACATACCTTTTATGTAGATAATATTTTTGTATACCAGCCATTGGTACATGTAAAAACAATGTACTATCTGAATGTTAATTTTTATCGTTATTTTATTGGTAGAGAAGATCAATCCGTAAATGAAGCAAATATGATTAAACGAATTGATCAACAGTTGCGTGTCAATAAATATATGATTGATTGTTGTGATGTTATGGCTGTTAGAAACAAAAAATTGAGGGGATATTTAATTAAATACTTATCCATAATGATGACGGTTTCTTCGGTATATTTGATTAAAGAAGGTTCAAGGGAAAGTCTCGATAAAAAAGATCAGTTATGGAGTTACCTTGAGAAAAAAGATAAAAGATTATACAAAAAAATAACTTCTTGTATGCTTGGTAAGTCGATGAATCTTAAATCAGAATTCGGTAGAAAAGTAGTGAAATTAGGGTACTTGATTTCAAAGAAAATTTATCGATTTAATTAAACGAAAGGTTCTATAATTATTATGGAAATGTGTAATTGGTTTTATGAGGGGAAGGTGTTGGTTACACCCATCAGCACTGAGATTAGACCGGTTAGTACACTTCTCATAATATTATAGAACCTCTCTCATTTGTGTCTCATAATCTGTGCCGTGTATGTATTCATAATAATACTTCACATAGGGTTAAAACAAAAAAAACTTATATTTTATTTGATGTTCTATACTAAGACAACAAATAAAATATAAGTTTTTATTTATATACGACGCTATTCACTAGCCATTGTTTTCATATGTTCTTTTCTACGCTCAAAGATTTTCTCATAATTAGGAACATATACAAGTAAATACATTACAATAGATAATATACCAGCGCAGATAACATCAAAAAATGAATGCTGTTTTAAAAATACAGTTGAGAGGCATATTAAAATGGATAGAATGACTGTTGGTATCGTAATATATTTTTTATTCTTAAGTTTTTCTGAATGAAAGATTGCAATGCATGCTCCTATGGAGTTAAATGCATGAATACTTGGACATACATTGGTTGGGGTATCTGTTCTATAAAGATTTGAAATAATATCAATGAATATATTATCTCGATTTATCGTTGTAAGGTATGGACGTAATGTTTGTCCGTTTGGCCAAATCGTATAAATAATAAGACAAATGGTCATACCTATAAATAGAAAGGAACAACAACGATAAAATTCTTTTTTATCGGTAAAAAAGAAGTATGCTACTGTAGCGAAAATAAATGCAAACCATATAAAATATGGTATAGCAAACCATTCAACAAATGGAATGTAATCATCTATTTTAATATGAACATCGTAAAATGATGTGGTTACAGTTTTCTCTAGGTAAGCAAACCATGGTGCGTAAAGAAAAAAATAAAGTAAAATCCAAGCATGCTTGTATTTTTGAAATATCGCCTTCAATCTAGCACAACCTTTCTTTAAATTCTTATCATAAAAAAAGGGACAAAGTCGCTAAATTTGTGATAGAATATTACTTGTAAGCAATGGTGATTATAACATAAATACATGCTTAGAACAATATATTTTGGAAAAATTAATATTTCTGAAATTCGGATAAACTATATTAAGTAATTGTGTAGAAAGTGAGGAAATAACATGAAAAGAATATTTTTAATTGTATTAGATAGTGTTGGAATCGGAGAAATGCCAGATTCTGTACAATACGGTGATGAAGGTAGCAATACGCTAAAAGCGGCAAGTACAAGTAAGTTTTTTAGCATGCCTAACATGGATAAATTGGGAATGTTTCAAATTGAGGGGCTTACAGATTTGGGAACTTCAAAGGAATTTGATGCCACGGTTGCTAGAATGGCGGAAGCATCCAAAGGAAAGGATACTACAATTGGTCATTGGGAAATAGCAGGCATAATTTCAGAGAAACCTCTTCCGACGTTTCCAAACGGTTTTCCAGAGGAACTAATACGAGCTTTTGAAGAAAGAACAGGTAGGAAAGTAATTTGCAATCTTCCATATTCGGGGACAGAGGTTATAAAAGATTATGGTGAGGAGCATGTGAAAACAGGAGCACTAATTGTATATACCTCTGCAGATAGTGTATTTCAGATTGCAGCCCATGAAGATATTGTATCGGTAAAAGAATTATATGAATATTGTGAAATTGCAAGAGAGTTATGTGTTGGTGAGTATAATGTGGGAAGAGTTATAGCACTCAGTTCCCGAAGAGGCATGGCATCGACCAGG